>CALAGB010000139.1 GCA_937891245.1 uncultured Thermomicrobiales bacterium
GGACCGTAATCGGTTACGAGCTGAGCCTGCCGAAGCTGATCGTCGCCGAAGGTTCGCTGTCACTCGACGATCTGATCGGCACCAGGCTCACCGAAACGCAACGCGTCGGCAAATACCTGCTCCTTATCTTCGATTCCCTCAGCGCCGTCGTCCATCTCAAGCTGAGCGGTCAGTTGATCGCACGCGGCAGCGACATCCCCGGCTTCGCCGCCGGGCATCCGGTACCGGCCTACGACGCACTGATGCCGCATAAGTCGACCCATCTCCGGCTCGATTTCGAGGGCGACGCCCACCTCTACCTCACCGATATCCGCCATTTCGCCCACGTCTGGCTCATGCCGCACGAGGCGGTGCCCGCCTACCTGCAAAGCATCAAGCTCGGCGCCGATCTCCTCTCGCCGGAGTTCACCGCGAGCTATCTGGCCGAGCGACTCAAGCGTCGTTCCGCGTCCAAGATCAAGCCGGCGCTGCTCGATCAGTCGGTCATCGCCGGTGTCGGTAACATCTACGCCGACGAAAGCCTCTGGCAGGCGAAGCTGCATCCGGAACAGCTCGCCGGTTCGCTCAGGCCGGCCGAGATCAAGCGGCTCTACCAGGGGATCGTCACCGCGATCGAGCTGGCGCTGCCGACCGGCGGCGCGCGCATTCTCAATACGAAGGCGCAACCGGACGTCGGCGAATTCCCCTTCGTGCACGGGCGCGAGGGGCTCCCCTGTCCCCGCTGTGGCACGACGATCATCAAAACGCGCGTCAACAACCGTGGAACTTACCTTTGTCCCAAGTGCCAGCGACTGCCGAAGGCGTAGTATCGTTTTCAGTATGAAACGAGACATGCTGCAACCACCAACGAAAAGATACGAATCGTGGGGGCGCTATCCCCGTGTCGAGCCGTGCGGCGTCATTCCGCTCGACTGGCGCGCTGAACTGCCCGATTTCAGGGAGCTAACCGCCTCGGTGCTTCCTTACGGCTACGGCCGCAGTTACGGCGATTCGTGTCTGAACGCGAACGGCATCCTGCTCGATACGAGCGGGCTGCGCCGTTTTATCGCCTTCGATGACGCGACCGGCGTGCTGCGCTGCGAAGCGGGTGTGCGCCTCGACGATATTCTGAACCTCGTTGTGCCACGCGGCTGGTTTCTGCCCGTTTCGCCGGGAACCAAGTTCGTCTCGGTCGGCGGCGCCATCGCCAACGACATTCACGGCAAGAATCATCATCAAGGCGGCACCTGGGGGCGGCATGTACGACGCTTCGAACTGGTGCGCTCCAGCGGAGAACGGCTCATCTGCTCACCGGAAGAACACGCCGGACTCTACCGGGCCACGATCGGCGGGCTTGGGCTGACCGGTCTCATAACCTGGGCCGAGATTCAGTTGAAGCCGATCACGAGCGCCTTCATCGATGAAGAGCAGATCCGCTTCGAATCGCTCGACGAGTTCATGGAGCTGGCGCAGGACTCGGTCGACGACTACGAATACACCGTCGCCTGGATCGACTGCTTCGTCGAAGAGGGGCGCTACATTCGCGGCCATTTCATGCGCGGTAATCACCGCCAGGCTCCCGATCGACCGGAGGATGCCAAGCGCGCGCTGCCGCTCCTGGTGCCGTTCAACCTGCCGGGCGGCCTGCTGCTCAACGAATACACCGTGCGCGCCTTCAATACGCTCTATTACCACCGGCAGTTCGCCAAACGGGTGCGCAAGGAGATCCACTACGAGCCGTTCTTCTACCCGCTCGACACGATTCAGCATTGGAACAAGATCTACGGCGACGCTGGTTTCCTGCAATACCAGTGCGTCGTGCCGGTGGAGAACGACAACGCCGCCATTAAGGAGATCCTGAGCCGCATCCGGCGTTCGGGCGAAGGCTCGTTCTTCACCGTCTTCAAGACGTTCGGGAAGATCGACTCGCCGGGGCTGCTCTCATTCCCGCGGCCGGGCGTCACCCTGGCGCTCGATTTCGCCTATCGCGGCGCGTCAACGCTCGACCTGCTCGAACGCCTCGATGCCGTCGTGCGTGCCGGCGGCGGCGCCGTCTATCCGGCCAAGGATGCACGCATGAGCCCCGAAAGCTTTCACGCCTTCTTCCCGGCATGGGACGAGTTTTCCGCCTTTATCGACCCCTGTTTCTCGTCGAGCTTTATTCGGCGAGTCAACGGCGAGGATGCGTCATGAATCGACGACCGCTCGTGAATCACACCGGCAGCGTACTCATCTTCGGCGCGACCTCGGCCATCGCGACCGACGTCGCCCGGCGCTTTGCCGGGGGCGGCGCCACGCTCTTTCTCGTCGGACGCTCGGCGGAGAAACTCTCGGCCCTGCGCGACGATCTGCTGGTGCGTGGCGCCGCCCGCGTCGAGACGGCCGTGGCAGATCTTACCGACATCGAGCGCCACCAGCGGGTTGTGGAAGAAGCGAAAAAGTCGCTCGGCACGCTCGACCAGGTGCTCATCGCTTATGGGGTGCTCGGCGATCAGACGGCGAGCGAAACCTCGGTCGAGACGACGCTGCGCGATTGGCAGGTGAACGCGACGAGCACGATCGCGCTCCTGACACTCCTCGCCAACGAACTGGAGCGGCAGCGCTTCGGCACGCTGGCGGTCATTAGCTCGGTGGCCGGTGATCGCGGCCGGCAATCGAACTACGTCTACGGCGCGGCCAAGGCGGCCCTCAGCACCTTCCTCAGCGGCCTGCGCGCTCGCTTGAGCAAAGCGAATGTGCGGGTCATCACGATCAAGCCGGGCATGGTCGATACACCGATGACGGCACATCTGAAGAAGGGTCCGCTCTTCGCCCCGCCTGAGAAGGTTGGGCAAGACATCCACCAGGCGATGCTGCGCGGTCGGTCAGTCGTCTACACCCCTGGATACTGGCGCGGCGTCATGCTTATCATCCGGCTCATTCCCGAGCCAATCTTCAAGCACCTGCCACTCTGATTCACGCCACTCGGGAGCATAGCGATCGACGGAAGGATTGACATCGCCAAGTCGGGGATCTAGAATACAATCATTCGCTTGTGTAAGCGATGTATTGTGATTGGTGACCGGCAATGCTCACCGGTCACGTGCATACGAAAGGGACGGAACGTGAGCGACGACATCATGAGCACTGGGTCCAGCACATCCGTCGTGGACTCCGGCGAGCCAGCCAAAGATTTCACGGCACCCGTAACGACCGATGCCGCGCCGGAGACCGTTTTTGATGCGCTGACCACACCGGCCGCCTTCGCGCACTGGTGGGTGCCGGCCAGCGGTGGCGGCATGCCCGGCGAAGAACTTGTCATCCATTTCGGTGAGACACGGGCAATCTTCCGCGTCAAGGAAGCCATGCCGGCTTCCCGGGTGTGCTGGGAAGTGCTCACGTGTGAGATCGAACACGACTGGGACGGAACCGAAATCAGCTTCACTCTCGCACCAATACCGGATGGCGGCACCCGCATCGACTTCCGCCACCTTGGGTTGACGCCCCAGCTCGGCTGCTTCGAGATGTGCCAGAGCGGCTGGACGCAGGCCCTCGGCGGGCTCCTGAACTACATCGAGGGATCCAACACGGCCGGCGAGTAGGACGTTCTCGCCCCACTTAAGTGTGGGGCGAAACGCGTATGAGCACATGCACGAATTGAAGCGGGCTGGCGATCTCGCTCAGCCCTGAGCAGACGAAAGGTACGGAACGTGGCTGAGAGCATGACCACGACGTTTTCACGGGTGGACGATGGCAAGACCGATCACGACTTTCAGGCGATATTGAACTTTACGGTGTCACCGGATGACGTCTATGAGGCGGTCACCAGCCCGGCGGCGATCACCGTTTGGTGGGTCCCCACATCCGGCATCGGCACTGTCGGTGGCGATCTTGTCTTCCGCTTCGGCGATATGAAGGCGGACATGCATGTCGAGGAGGCCGAACGACCGTCACGCGTGCAGTGGAACGTGCTCATCTGTGAGCCGATTCCCGATTGGGCCGGAACATACATCACCTTCGACATCGCCCCAGCAGGCGATGGTGGAACGCGACTCGTCTTCCGTCACTATGGTCTAACGCCGCAACTCGAATGCTTCGACATGTGCCAAAACGGTTGGACGGAGCATCTCAGCCATCTGGTTGACTATGTTGAGACCGGCGGTTAGGACGACGTCGACAAGCGTCCTCTGAAGTCTGGTCTGCGAATCGTTGCTCCGCCCGACGAATCCGATACGGCCTTGCCAGCGGTTCGCCGGGCGGACGACAATACGCATGAACGGGAACCGGGCGAAAATACTGAGGATTCAATGACAGCTTCGGCAATGAGGTCGAGCGCGGACAATGTCAGTTCGAACACCGATGCGGTATTGCGGGCGCTGGCCGATCCCCAGCGACGGCAGATGTTGCGCTTGGTGCGAAACGACGAAGTCCCGGCCGGCGAGATCGCGGCGCACTTCGAGATCACACAACAGGCGGTCAGCCAGCATCTGCGCGTGCTCAAACGGGCCGGGCTGGTGAGTGAGCGGCGCGAAGGCACGCGGCGCCTCTACGCGCTGCGGCCCGAGGCGCTCGAACCGGTGCGAGCGGTTCTGGAAGAGTTCTGGCCCGCCGCGCTTGATCGCTTGAAACTGATCGTCGAAGCGAACAAGGAGAACGACCAGCGTGGATGATCGATCGAGTCTGGCGCCGTTGTGTTTCGAGACGCGCATCGACGCGACGCGCGAGGAGATCTTCCCCTACTTGATCGAGTCGAGTCTGATCACCCAATGGCTCTTCGGCAACTCGGCGGAACTCCTCCCCGAGCCGGGTGGCGCCTTCGTCGTCAACACCGACGAGATGCAGGTCCGAGGCGAGTATCTCGTTGTCGAGCCACCTCATCGCGTGAGCTTCACCTGGGGCATCGTCGGGAACACCGAACTCCCGGCGGGCAGCACGACCGTCGAGATCACACTCACGGCTGAAGGCGAAGGCACGCTCGTGCAGCTCCTTCATCGCGACGTGCCGTCGAACCGGCGCGAAGACCACGCGGCCGGCTGGGTGGCGTGCCTCGACCGGCTATCGCACGCCGCCGGTCGATAGCCGAGCTGAACTACAGCGGCGCGCGCGTCATCATCGCGTTCAGCGTGGCGCGCCAGATGAGCATCAATTGCAGGCCGTCGCTGGCGGTGTAGGCGAAGCTCCGGTCACCGATGCGCTCGGTGCCGGGAATCAGCGTCGCCAGGTCAACGCGCTGCTGGTGATCGATATCGACTTCGACACGACAGGGAAAGCCGGGATTGTACGGCCGCAACTCCGGCGCCCGCCGCACCGCCTCTTTCGCCCCCTCGCGAATCAGCGCCCGCGCTCTCTCCGGCTGCCGGTTGATGGCTGACATCGTGCCGATGCCGCGCTTGACGACCACGCCGACGATACGATCGCCGAGCAACTCCTGCGTCTGCCGCACCGTATGGTCATCGCCCGCCACCATGATGACCGGTACGCCGAAGTGTCCGGCCGTGGCCGCGTTGACACCATATTCGCCGACCGAGACGCCGTTGAGCCGGACATCCTGCACGAAGCCGGTGTAGGTGTGCGCCAGTACGCCGTTCGGCGTCCCCGCTTTGGCATGATAGCCAGTGTAAATCAGCCCGCCGACGCCCGGCTCATCGACCCCTTGCACCATGCTGAGCGGCTTGTGGGCACCGTTAATCAGCAACGCCTCCTGGTGCAGCTCCTCGGGAAGGATATTGCGCATGCCGTCGTGCGACTCGTTGACGATCACCTGCTCGGCGCCGGCTGCCAGAGCTCCTTCGACCGCCGCGTTGACCTCGCGCGTCAGCGTCAGCCGCGCCCAGCTATACTCGGCCCCGCTCGACCCGACCGGATTGGCATGATCCGGCGGCTGCACATGAATCCATTCGACGACGCCGGTCGTCCCCTCCATATCGGCCGAAATCACGATCTTCATCCGCACTCCTTCATGAACGGCGACATCACGACCCGACGGTGAGTTTTCCTGTGTGCATCGTAAACGGCGGAGCGGGAGATGGGAATGTGCAGTTACTTGGCCGGCAGGGCTTATGCATGAGCGAGGGAAGAACAACGAGAACGCCCTCCTGCGAGACGATCGGCGGTTAGAACGCACGCGCCGTCTTCAAGGAGAGCGTATGTGCAGTCGAAGATACCCCGGTTCGTCGTCGCGTTCGCTGGACCGCGGCGTGCTCGCGGATCCTCAACCAATTCCGTGAGCGCTTCGCCGCGTTGGTCCGCGAACCGTCGGTAGCCCACGTCTAAGCCCTGGGTTGTTGCGGAGCTGGAGCCAAGTCGTTACGCCGGAGGCGGACCGAGCAGCTCAATTTGGTGCTTCGCCGCCAGGCGCGCCATCCGGTCC
>CALAGB010000140.1 GCA_937891245.1 uncultured Thermomicrobiales bacterium
CTACTGGCGCAAGGTGCTGGCCCGCCGTAATGAGAAAAACAACAAGGACGGAGACTGAGCAATGGCGTCGACCTTCAATCGAAAGCGGCCGGGCGGGCGGCGAATCGATGAGCTCCGCCCGATCGCGATCGTCCCTGGCTATGCGCCCTATGCCGAAGGCTCAGCGCTTATCTCCGCCGGAAATACGCACGTCCTCTGCACCGCGACGATCGAGGAGCGGGTGCCGGGGTTTCTCAAAGACACCGGCAAGGGTTGGGTCACCGCCGAATACGGAATGTTGCCGCGTAGCTCGCCACAGCGCATCTCGCGTGAGCGCTCGCTCAGTTCGGGGCGCACACAGGAAATCCAGCGGCTCATCGGACGCTCGTTGCGCGCGGTTACCAAACTGGACGCGCTCGGTGAGCGGATGATCATCATCGACTGCGACGTGCTCCGTGCCGATGGGGGCACGCGTACCGCGGCGATCACCGGCAGCTTCGTGGCATTGCAGCAGGCGCTTCAGGTGCTGGTGAGCACCGGTCAAGTGAAGTCAGTACCCCTGAGCGGCATGGTAGCGGCGGTGAGCGTCGGCATTGTCTACGACGAAGCGCGGCTCGATCTTGAATATGAAGAGGATTCGACCGCTGAGGTCGACTTCAACGTTGTCATGACCGATCGCGGCGAGTTCGTCGAAGTGCAGGGCACCGCCGAGGGCAAGGCCTTCTCACGCGACCGGCTCGATGCACTACTTGATCTCGCCGGCGCCGGTATCGAACAGCTCTTTGCGTTGCAGCGCCAGGCGTTGGGACAACATTCGTCTGATCCGATGGATCGGAAACGGCGCTACGTCTCGATGTGATCCTTGGTCGAAGGGATGCGGCCGCCGAGACGGGGATCCAGGGTGGTGGCGGCATCGAGGGCACGGGCGAACGCCTTGAAGACGGCTTCGACCTGGTGGTGGGCGTTCAATCCGTAGAGCGTCACGATATGCAGGTTGATCCGCGCCTCGACGGCAAGCGTTTCGAAGAAATGGCGGAAGAGATCGACCTCGATCTGTCCGACTGACATACCGCAAAACGGTACGCGCTGTACGAAATAACCGCGTCCCGAGCAATCAACTGCCACATGCGCCAGCGCCTCATCCATCGGCACCGCCACATCGGCCATACGCCGAATACCGCGCCGCTCGCCCAGCGCCTGGCGGATTGCCTGGCCGAGACAGATGGCGACATCCTCGGTCGTGTGATGCGGGTCGACTTCCAGATCGCCGTGTGCGTCAACCAGGAGATCGAACTGGCCGTGACGGGCGAAGAGGATCAGGAAATGATCGAGCGCGCCGAGTCCGGTGGAGATCCGCGATTCACCGGAACCGTCGAGATCGAGCCGGAGTTCGACCGAGGTCTCGGCCGTCGTGCGTTGTATCTCGGCAACTCGGCTTGTCATACGGACTACACCTCTTCGGCGAGCGCGTGAAGCGCCGCGATCAGCACGTCGGTTTCCTCTGGCTTGCCGACCGTGATACGCAGATAGTCGCGCAGATCGGGGCTTCCGTAATGGCGCACGAGAATGCCGAGCCGGGCGAGCCGCCGCTGGATCATATGAGCGTCTCCGCGCGTCACTCTGCAGAGAATATAGTTGGCCTGCGACGGGAAGGGCTGCAAGAAGTTCAGCTTTCGGAGCTGCCGGAAGAGTCGCCCACGTTCGATGCGGATACGCTTGACCGATTCCTGCAGATAATCGGCGTCGTCGAGCACTGCTTCGATCGCCTTCAGCCCGGCCACGCTCACGTTGAATGGCTGTTTCACTTTCCAGAGCTGGGCGGCGAGCGAGAGGGGGAAGATGCCGTAGCCGAGGCGCAGGCCCGCCAACCCGGCCCACTTGCTGAACGTCCGCAGGACGACCATGTTGTCGAACTCGCCGGTGAAGGGGAGCAGCGTCTTGCCGGCGAACTCGAAATACGCTTCGTCGACGACAACCAGGGCGCCGGTGCGCAGGAGCCGCACGAGCTGCTGCTGGGTGATCAGGTTGCCGGTCGGGTTGTTCGGTGACGCAATGAAGATGACTTTGGTTCGTTCGTTGACGGCCGCTTCAATTGCGTCGAGATCGAGTTCGAAGTCGGCCTGGCGCTCGACCAGGCGTGTCACACCATTGAAAAGCGGTGGGCGCTGTGCGTAGACACCGAAGGTTGGAATCGGGACGAGCACTTCGTCGCCCGGATCAACGGTGGCGAGCAAAATCAGATCGATCAGTTCGTCGGCGCCGTTACCGATGATAATGCGGTCGAATGGCGCGCCGCTGTAGCCGGCGATCCGCTCGCGGGCCACCCGCTGATCGGGATCGGGATAGCGATGATAGCGGTCGAAGCTGGCGAGCGCCTCTTGCACGCGAAGCGTCGTGCCGTAAGGGTTTTCGTTCGTGTCGAGTTTGATAACATCGTCAACTGATATGTTGAGCGACTCAGCGACCGATTCGACGGCGACCGAAGGGGTGTAGCCGTCGAGATCGAGGACGCAAGGACGAATCAGCCGTTGCAACGCTTTGGGGATCGCCACAAGAACCTGCCTGTCACAACATCGTGCGGAACATCGCGCGTCGCGTTCAATGCGAGCCGCGCTATCCTAGCACGACCAGCGCGATGAGAACGCAGCCGTCCAATGGGCGAACGATCACGTCGCCGACGCGAGGCTCGAATTGGTGCCGCCTGCTGGTGGCTATTATAGTCATTCTCTGCGCGACGCTCTCGGGTCTGCTCCAACGGCCTGCGGGTCTTTCCCACGATGTCGCGGCGACGGCGCCCGCTCCACCACGAACGCTCGCGTATCCCGCGACCGCGGTCCCTCGCGCGACGCTCATCCACGCGATCCTTAGCCCGGCACAGACGATACCTGCGCTGCCACCCAAACCGGCTCCAGCCCCGCCGATTCAACTTTCCGCGAAGGCCGCCTATGCGGTCGATCTGACCAATGGCGTCGAACTCTACGCCGTAAACGCCGACACGCCGTTGCCTCCGGCCAGCACGACCAAAATCGTTACGGCACTTGTTGTCGTCGAGCACGCAAACCTCGATGCGGCGGTGACGATCGAGGCGGACGACACGGTCGATCCCACGATTTACTCGCACATGGGGCTTGAAGTCGGTGATGTCGTCACGGTGCACGATCTGCTCGCCGGGATGTTGCTCAATTCCGGGGGCGACGCCGCTCTGGCGCTGGCGCGTGACATCGGTGCCACGCTACCGGGTGTGGCCGGCGAAGCGCCCCGCCAGCGCTTCGTCGACGAGATGAACCGACAGGCCGCCGCGCTCGGCATGAAGAACTCGCATTTCGTCGATCCGGATGGCCGCGATACCGACGGCCATGTGAGCACCGCGCGGGATCTGGCGCTCGCCGCGCAAAAGCTATTCGATGATCAGGTACTCCAAAAGTTGGTCGGCGAGATCCAGCAAGATGTTCAGATTCAGGGGCCGAACGCGCGCATGATCACGCTCTACAACACGAATGAACTGCTTGGAGCGCCGGGCGTACATGGCGTCAAGACTGGAACAACCGATGCGGCCGGTCAATGCCTGGTGCTTGCGACCTGGGAGAACGGCGCGCGTGTCATCACGGTATTGCTCGGCAGCGGGAATCGCTATGGTGATGCGAACACGCTGCTCGGTTATTTGAATCAGCAGTTTCGATGGGTGCGGCTCGGGCGAAACGGCGATCTGGCGGCGCTCAATCAGGAGCTGGCGCAAAAGGGGCTTTCGCTCGGTATCGTACGCACGGTGCTGCTCACCGCGCAGCGGGCGGCTGAGCTGAAATTCACGCTCGAATTGCGGCCGGTGAGTGGTGGTGGGCCGTTCCGCGCGCAAGGTGACGTAGTATTCTTAATCGGCGCGCAACCGATCCTGCGCCTGTCGATTTACTCCGGAGATCCATTCAATAGCGGCGGGTGACGGGACGGCGCTCGTCCGTTCGGCTTGCCACAGGAGCAAATTTGGAACGTCTTCAACATGTCATCGCGTCCTACGGTCTGACGTCACGGCGTAAAGCGGAGCAGATGATCGCCAATGGGCGTGTCAGCGTCGATGGTGAGATCGTGCAGGAGATGGGCCTTCGCGTCGATCCACAGCGGCAGACGATCCGTGTTGACGGTAAGGTCGTGAAATGGGAGCGACGTCGCTACCTGATGCTGAATAAGCCGTCCGGCTATATCACGACGGCCGCCGACGAGCGGGGTCGCCGCACGGTGCTTGATCTGATCAATGTGCCGGAACGGGTTGTCCCGGTCGGCCGGCTCGACCGCAAGACGTCCCGCCTGCTCCTACTGACGAACGACGGCGAGCTTCTTTATCGCATCACGCATCCCAAATTCGAACTGGAGAAAGAATACGAAGCGCTGCTCGACGGCTTTCCGCCACCGGCGGCGCTCGAACGGCTGCGGCGCGGGATTACGGTCGATGGCGTCAAAGTCGCCGCCGCTCAGGTGCGCCCGCTGCATAACGAAGAATCGGGGACGGTTCTCCGTATCGTCATTCACGAGGGGCGAAATCGCATCGTGCGTCGCATGTTGGAGCAGATCGGATATCCGGCGGTGAAGCTCTTGCGCACGCGGGTCGGGCCATTGCATGTGCGCGGCTTGCCGAGCGGTGCCTCCCGTGATCTGACACCCGGCGAACTGGAGCAGATTCGCGCGTCGGTCGGTTTGAATGAGGGCGCGACAGGCGGCGAGACGAGTGAAGAACGACGCGCGCGGCCTTCGGAAACGGGAGGAGCGCGCGATGGCGGTCGACCGGCCTCCGGCGGTCGCCCTGATCGGCGGAGGACGCCAGGTTCTGGAGACGCGTTTCAAGGTGGGAGAAGCGGTGGCGGCAACGCACCTCGTAATCGCGATCGACGGACCGGCGGCGGCCGGCAAGAGTACAGTGGCAAGCCGCCTCGCAAACCGGATTGACGCGCTGTTTCTCGATACCGGCGTGATCTATCGGGCGCTCACGCTGGCGGCGCTCGAACAGGGCATTTCCGCCACTGATGCGGAGTCGCTCGCTCGGTTGGCCGCGTCATTGCCGTTGCGCGTTACTCCGCCGACTGTTAATGATGGTCGGCAGTGCGACGTCATACTGGACGATCGCGATATGACCTGGGCGATTCGGTCTCCCGAAGTTGATCGTTCCGTTTCAGCCGTCTCAGCGCATCCAGATGTGCGCGCAGCACTCCTCGATGTGCAGCGTGAGATTGGACGGAGCGGCCGGGTCGTGATGGTGGGACGTGATATCGGCACTGTTGTGATGCCCGACGCGGACCTCAAGATCTGGCTCGAAGCGTCGCTTGACGAACGTGCGCGCCGCCGCACCCGCGATCTCGCTCGATCCGGAAAGCCGCACGAGCTGGACGCGGTGCGTGCGGATCTCCAGGCGCGGGATCAGTTCGATGCCGGTCGCTCGGCGGCACCAATGACGCGCGCCAGCGACGCGATCGTCGTCGACACTGATGGGTTGACGATCGAGCAGGTGGTTGAGCAAATCTGCCATCTTCTGACGGAGTCGGGCCGTGACAACTGAAAGAAAACCGCTCGGCGAGCGGCTCTGGCGCGCGTTTCGCCTCTCGCTCTATCTCGGAGCCCGGCCCTTTGTACTAGCGGCCTTTCGCCTCATCTTCGGCTTTCGTATTGAAGGGTTAGAGAACGTCCCGAAAAAGAGCGGGGCGCTCGTTATCTGCAACCACATCCATAACTCCGACCCGATCCTGTTGGTGGCCGCTTATCCTCGTCCACTCCTCTGGATGGCGAAAAAAGAGGTCTTCTCGGTGCCAGTGATTGGTTGGATTGCTGATTCGGCCGGCGCGTTTCCGGTCGATCGCGGATCGGCCGATCGTGCGGCGATGCGCAACGCCGAGCGCCTGTTGCGTGAGCATTATCTGGTCGGCGTCTTTCCCGAAGGGACGCGCAGCGTGACCGGTGGGCTCAAGGATGTCTATCCCGGTGTGGCGCTGATCGCGGTCAAGAGTGGCGTTCCGATTCTGCCGACGGCGATTATCGGGAGCGATCGCTTGCCGTTTAACGGCCATAAGGGACGACGACGCAGAAGCGGGCGTCTGTGCGTCACGGTGCGCATCGGCCGGCCGTTCGAATTGGCCGCGAAGGATGCTGCCGGTAAACGTCGCGATCTCAGCGAATTGACTGACGAGATGATGATCGAGATCGCGAAGCTATTGCCGGAAGATTACCGTGGTATCTATACCGAGCGGCTCCGCGCGCTCGAATCCGAGTCGTCGCCGAGTCTAACCTCGACCGCGAACGACTGATCCCCCCATCGCCCCGCCTCTTCCCGGACTTGTACGTACACTCGATCCCTGCTAACATGGTGTCTGCAAGTCAAGAAGCGTCGAGCGAACGTACAACCCGCACGTGCGAATATCGCAACAGCATTGGGTGGGGCCCCCTGCTGGTTTGTGGCTCGACATTCATGCTCGCAGCTCAACAT
>CALAGB010000141.1 GCA_937891245.1 uncultured Thermomicrobiales bacterium
GCGCCGCGATCGCCTTGAGCACCGGATAGCTGCTCGGTCCTGAGTTGCCGCCCATCGTGATCGGGTAGCAGCCGGCGTCGAGCATCGCATCGACCTCGGCTTCGACGTTCGCCAGCGTCTGCGCCATGTCGCGTACGACCTCGGCATCGCCTCGATCAACCAGCCTTAAGTGCTCAAAGACGTCGATATCGAGCTCCGGCAGGTAACCGCCGTACTTTAGCGAATTACTCCGGAACTGCGACGGCGTCAGCAACGTCCCCTCGTAGTTGGCCGCCGCTGTGCCGCTGCGCGAATCGGGCGTTGGCGCTCGCCAGGGCACGCCGAGAAAGGCGACATCCGCCGCCTGCAAATCCTCGACCCGCTCAGCCAGCGGCGCTCCAAACAACGTTGGCGTCCCGCCATACAATCGCGGTACCAGCATCCGCATCGTCGGATCCGACGGCTTGCGCGCCCATGATTCGGTCAACGTATGCCTCCGTTCGAGCGGCCCTTACCCTCGGCCCTTTTCCCGCGCCGCGCGGGAGCGGGGCCGGGGGTGAGAGCGTTTCCGCCGCCCTCGCTACCCCATGTCCACCGCTGGGATATTCGCTTCTTGCACGACGCGGTTGAAGGCGGCGCCTTCGAACCCGAGCAGTTCGCGAAGTTCGTTGAGGCGGGCGTCGACCTGCTGAGCGAGTTCTTCGAACGTCTCGACCGCCTGTCGCGTCGGTGCCGCGGTAGCGCCGGAGACCATGTGCGAAAGGCTCGCGATCTTGGCGTTGAGCTTGATCGGGTAGTTCAAGGTATCCTGTGAGCTCTTCGCCTTGACCTGGATCAACGCCTCTTCGATGTTCGTCAGGTGCTCCTTGAAATTCTTGGCGGCCTCGGCAATCTCCTTGCCCTTGTCGGTCCCGGCTGAACGCTTCTGCCAGCCGTCGACCTGATCGCGCACGCGCCGAATCTGCTTGATCGCGTTGTGCGTCTCGGAGACTTTGTCGCGAATGCGCATAAGCAGGTCAAACTGCGCCTGGAGATCTTCCGGTGAGGCCGGCACGCGCGGATCTTTCTCGATCTCGAATGATTGGGTGAGCGTCGTGCCGCCGACGGTTAATTGCACTTGATAGGTGCCCGGCACGGCGACCGGACCCTCCAGACCGCCGACGAACGCCATCGACTTGTCGCCCGGCACTTTATCGGCATCCGGATAGCGCATGTTCCAGACGAAGCGGTTCATGCCCGCTTCCTTGGCGACCTTCGGTTCCTTGTCTTCGTCGCTCTCCTCGTCGTCGGATTTTTCGTCCTTCTTCTCGTCATCCGGCTTGCTCACGAAACTCTTGATCTCGTTGCCGTCGTTGTCGAGGAAGGTGAGCTTGACTTCACCCTCCGGCTTGCTCGGCAGCGCGTAGAAAACAATGACGCCATCCGGCGGGTTCTTGCCGGCGTCGAGCAGTACCGGCTCCGGTTCCCCCTGGGCGTTCTTCTTCATCGTGTAGGTGACCATCGTCGCGCCAACCATGAGGAAGCTCTTGCCGCCGCTCGGCGGGTGGCCGATGCTGTGGGCCGTCTTGTACGCGATCGTCGTACGCGGCTTGTAGAGCGTCGGACCGGTCGTCTTCGCGTCGATCTGGCGGAGCGGCGAAATGTCGTCGATGACCCAGAAGGAGCGACCATGCGTCGCGGCGATCAGATCACTCCCTTTGACCTCGAGGTCGTGGATCGGCACAACCGGCAGGTTGAGCCGCAGAGACTGCCAGTGGGCACCGTCATCGAATGAGACGTAGATGCCCGCCTCGGTGCCGGCATAGAGCAGCCCCCGGCGCTCCGGGTCTTCACGTACGACGCGCGTGATCTCGTTCTCGGGAATCCCCTCGACGATCTTGACCCACGTCTTGCCGTAGTCGTTCGTCTTGTAAAGATACGGAGCGAAATCGTCCTGTTTGTAGCGCGTGGCGGCCAGATAGGCCGTCGCTTCATCGTGCGGCGACGGCTCGATGATCGACATGAGCGCCCAGTCGGGCAGGTCGGCCGGCGTCACATTCTGCCAGCTCTTGCCGCCGTCCTGCGACACATGCACCCGGCCATCGTCGGAACCGGCCCAGAAGAGTCCCTTCTTCAGCTTCGACTCCGCGAAAGCGAAGATCGTTGCGTAATACTCGGCGCCGGTGTTGTCCTTAGTGATCGGACCGCCCGACGACTTGAGCGTCTCCGGATCGGCGTAGGTCAGATCGGGACTGATAATCTCCAAGCTGGAGCCGCCGTTCGTTGAGCGATGGACAAATTGCGACGTGACATAAATCTCGTCAGGATTATGTGGGGAGATGAGAATCGGGTAGGTCCACTGGAAGCGGTATTTGGCGTCCTCGGCGCCGGAGCCGAGCGTATTCTCGGGCCAGACGTTAATCAGCCGGTGTTCGCCGGTACTCCGGTCGAAACGGGTCAGGTAGCCGCCATAGCTGCCGGCATAGATGATATTTGGATCGCGCGGATCGACCTGGATGTAGCCGCTCTCACCACCACCGACCGCGAACTCCTCGGAGCGGGTGATGGCGCCGATCGATGAACGGCTCGGCACCGTCATCGTCGTGTTGTCCTGCTGCGCGCCGTAAATGCGATAAGGTGTCTGCGTGTCGGTCGTGACATGATAGAACTCGGCCGTCGGCTGGTTGTAAATGTCCGTCCACGACTGACCGCCGTTGAAGCTGACGCAGGCGCCGCCATCGTTTCCTTCGATCATGCGCAGCGGGTTCTGCGGATCGATCCAGAGATCGTGATTGTCACCGTGTGGCACGGCGACGACTTCGAAGGTCCGTCCGGCATCCGTCGATTTCCACGCCTCGACGTTCAGCAGCCAGACGGTATCGGGGTCGGCCGGATCGGCGTAGATGTGATGGTAGTACCAGGCGCGCTGGCGCAAGTTGCGATCTTCGGAGCCGCGCTGCCAGGTTTCGCCCCAATCGTCGGAGCGGAAGATCGCCCCATCCTCGGCCTCGACCACGGCGTACACGCGACCGGGCTGCGCCGCCGACGCCGAGATGCCGATCTTGCCAAGCACACCCTTCGGCAGCCCTTCATTGCGGCTAATCTCGGTCCAGCTATCGCCGCCGTCGGTTGAACGGAAGATGCCGCTCCCTTCGCCGCCACTCACCATCTCGTACGGGCGACGGATCGCCTCCCAGAAGGTGGCGTAGATGACGCGCGGGTTGGTCGGGTCGATGCTCAGGTCGCCGGCTCCGGCGACGTCACTCCGATGCAGCACCAACTCCCAGGTCTTCCCACCATCCTTGGAGCGATAGACGCCGCGCTCCGGATTCGAGCCGTGCGCGTGACCGAAGGCAGCTACGTAAACGAGATCCGGGTTCGTCGGATGAACCCGCACCTTGGCAATATTGCGCGTCGCTTCCAGGCCAAGATGTGTCCAACTCTTCCCGGCGTCGAGCGACTTATAGACGCCGTCGCCGTGCGAGACGTTACCGCGAATCGTCGTCTCGCCCATCGCCGCATAGATGACGTTCGGGTCCGATGCGGCCACCGCCAGACCGCCGACCGACGCACGCTTGAAATAGCCGTCGGAGACATTCTCCCAGTAGCGCCCGCCGTCATACGTCTTCCAGACACCACCGCCGGTCGAACCGAAATAGAAAATCTGCGGGTTAACCGGATCGGCCGCTACGGCGACGACACGCCCGCCCCGGAAGGGGCCAACCAGTCGCCACTGCATCGCTTTGAGCTGTTCGGGATCGATCTGAGGCTTCGTTGTCTCGGTCATACGTTGCATTCCTCTCCGTGCCGGTGCGACAGAGCGTTGCGCGCGGGGCCGCATCATAGCAACCTCGCGCGCTCGTCATCAATTCAGTTTATGCTGAAACCGGCTGCGCTCCTTGCTTCGCCAGCAACTCATTGAACTGAGCAATATCGTAGCCGACGATCGGGTCAAGCTTTTCGATGGCCGCATCAGCCAACCCGGCGAGCTTGTCGTAGACCTCGCTGCTCTGCGTCGTCGGACGGGTATCGGCGTTGGCGATCATACCGGTAAGCGCCGCGATCTTCTCGTCTAAACCGGCCGGCGGCTGAAGTGGGCTCGATGGCTTCGGCTGCACCAGTTCCACCTCAAGCGCGTTGAGCTTGTCGATAATCGCCTGCGCCGCCTGCTTCACCTCGTCGTTGTCGCTCCGCTTGGTCCAGCTTTCCAGTTGCCCGCGCAGATCGCGCACCTGGGCGACCGTATCGTACGTTTCCGAGAGCGCGTCACGTAGCTTGAGCAACAGATCGAACTGCGCCTGTAGGTCGGACTGCGAGCCGGAAACGCGCGGATCGCGCACAACCTCCAGCGGTTGGGTCATCGTCTCGTCGCCGAGCGTCAGGCGCACCTGATATCTGCCCGGTACCACGACCGGCCCCGCCAACTGCCCGCCACTCACCTTGCCCTCGGTCAGCTCATGCGCGCTTGGGTAGCGCAGATCCCAGACGAAGCGGTTGAGTCCGGCGTCCGCCGTTGGGTGCATCCCCTTGGTCGCGTTGCTCCCGAAGCTGA
>CALAGB010000142.1 GCA_937891245.1 uncultured Thermomicrobiales bacterium
GTAGTCTTTGTGCCATTTGGCGCTCGGTTGGAGATTGAACGTGAACTCGGTCCCATCGGGCGAAATATCCCACTTGGTCGCCAGATCGCCGACGAATTCGCCCGGGCTGCCGGATTTGACCAGCACCAGACTGCTGTAAATCTTGTAGCCGAGTTCGGTCGCCATTGTTTCGCGCATTTGAGACGGATCGAGCGAGAGGAAATCCTCACCCCAGCCGATCTTAAGCACACTCTGCGAGCCGCTCGAACCGCTTGTGCCGGTTGAAGACGCGGCGCTCGTGCCGGCCGGGCTGGCAGAGGTCGTGGCGGCCGCGCTCGTCGCGGTCGTCGCCGTCGGCTGGGATTGACTGCCACCACTCGATGATGCGCTCGTCGCGGCTCCGGTCGCGGTTTCGGAGTCGCTGCCGCAGGCGGCGAGGAGCGTGCCGAGACCGGCGACGCTGATACCTGTTAAGCCGGCCCATTGAAGAAAACGACGACGAGATATCGGATAACTTACATACTCGGGATGCTCGCGCTGCTCGGATCCACGAACCATGATCCCCCCTCCTCATGGAATACGACTTATCACGCCAGATTGGCCCACTGAATCGACTGGAGTGCGAGGTCTTGATAATAGTTCGGCTGTCGTGCTACAAGCTAACACACGTGCCGAACGTATGCAACAAATATTTTCAATGAGCGGACAACGTTCGCAACGAGTAGCCGGACGGCGATGGATATGCACGATCGTGGGCGGTCGCGGAGTATCGGTTACGCCGGCCGAGCAGAACGGAAAGGGGACGAGGATGATCGGAGCGTCAGGGCCTCGGACGTTGCGGCCGCCGATCATGGCGAGCCGTTTTGTGGCATCGACGAATCACTACCTGGCAACGATGGCCGCGGTCAGGATCCTCGAAGCAGGCGGCAACGCGGTTGACGCGGGAGTTGCCGCGGGATTGTGCATCAACGTCGTCCAGCCGGATATGACGAACCTCGGCGGCGTGGCGCCGATTATTCTGTACGATGCCAAGAGCGATGACGTCGTATCGATCAGCGGTGTCGGCAGCTGGCCTGCCGCCGCGTCGATCGATTTCTTCATGCGTGAGTACGATGGCGTCATCCAGCGTGGTATTCACTGCGTCGTCCTGCCCGCGGCGGTCGACTGCTGGCTGACCGCCCTGGAACGCTACGGCACGATGACATTGGGTGAGGTCGCCGCGTCGGCGATCGAATTGGCTGATCGTGGTTTTCCGGTGAATCACTTTCTCGCTGCGAACCTGGAGTCGGTCGTCGAGAAAATCTCCGGCTGGCCGTCGACGGCGGAGATCTTCCTTTCGCGCGGTCGTGCTCCTAAATTCGGCGAGCGGCTCGTGCAGCGTGATCTGGCGCATACGTTGCGGATGCTCGTCGAGGCGGAGACCGGCGCGTCGCATATCAGTCGTGAAGCGGGTATCCGGGCCGCCCGGGATCGCTTCTACACCGGAGATATCGCGGAACGGGTCGCCAGATTCTACGAGGAACAGGGTGGGTTCCTCACGCTGGACGATCTCAAGCAGTTCCATGTCGACGTCGAACAGCCTGTGAAGGCGCGCTATCGCGGATACGACATCTACGGCTGTCAACCGTGGTGCCAGGGGCCGACCGCCCTGGCAGCGCTCTCGATTCTCGACGGATACGACCTCGCATCGCTTGGGCAGGGCTCGGCCGATTCATTCCATCTGATTTTGGAAGCGCTCAAGGCAGCCTTCTCCGACCGAGAGCACTACTACGGCGATCCGAAGTTCGTCGATGTGCCGGTTGCCGGTCTCATGAACCCCGACTACGCGGCAACCTGGCGGGAGCGCATCAAGACTGATACGGCCTTTCCGGATATGCCTGAGCCGGGCGACCCATGGGCGTTCCAAGCGGCGCCATCGGGCGCCTTACGTCGCCCGTACACGCCACCGCAACCGAAGGTCGGTCCGCTCGACCGCGATACCAGCTATCTTTGCATCGTGGATGAGCATGGGAACGCCTTCTCGGCGACTCCGAGCGACGTCATCGAGGGGAGTCCGATTGTGCCGGGGCTTGGCTTCCTGGTATCCGGCCGAGGAGGCCAATCGGTGCTCGATCCGAACCATCCAAGTTCGCTGGCCCCCGGCAAACGACCGCGTCTCACGCCGAATCCTGGCCTGATCATGCGCGATGGCCGGCTGTTCGCGCCGTATGGAACGCCCGGACTCGACATGCAGCCACAGGCGATGGTTCAGGTTGCTGTCAATATGATTGACTATGGCATGGATCCGCAAGCGGCGATCGAAGCGCCACGCGTCGCGACCTACAGCTTCCCGGCATCCGGGCAATCGCGAGCCTACACGCCTGGGCTCGTTAGGGCGGAAGACCGGATACCGGACGACGTGTTACGTGAGTTGGTCCGCCGTGGTCATAATGTCGAGCGCTGGCCCGCCTTCATCCCTCAGGCCGGTTCCGTCTGTACGGCAGTGGTCAACCACGCCGAGGGTACGATCGTTGCCGGTGCCGATCCGCGGCGTCTGGCGTACGCCATGGGCTGGTAAACCCGGGCGTCCGCGGTGCGCATCGCTTTGTTTCCCGATCTACCGTCAGGAAGGAGCTTTTCTCCTTCGGCGGTCGATCGGGAGACGAGGGATTGACCGTTGATGCGTCGTCATTCCTCGTCGTCGAGTTCGAAGAGGAGTGCGGCGGAGGAGTAGCGGGCGCCGTCGGAATGGGCGACGCTGGTCGAGAGTTCGGTGATGCGCAGCTCGGCACGGTCGAGGAGGTCATTGCACTGACGTACCAGCGCGACACCCTGTTCGTAGGCGCTGAGCGCGTCTTCGAGTGCGAGATCGCCGCGTTCGAGGCGGGCCAGCACCGCTTCCAGCTGCTGCGACAAGTCTTCAAAGGTCGGGTCAGTCTGGTTGTCCGCGCTCATCAACTTCCTCCGCGTTTCGTTGTCGCATTCGCCGACGCTTGCTCGATGCTGGTGATTTGGGCTCCAGCCGTGCCGTCATGGAATCGAAGCAGGATCTCCTCGCCCGGCTTCAACATCGCCGCCGATTGCGCACGCACGCCGGTCGAGCGGTCGATGACCATCGCATAGCCGCGCTCCATGATCTGCTGCGGATGTAGCAACGCCAGCTCCCGTGTGGTCGATGCGACGCGCGAGCGCTCGCTGTCGATCCGCGTGCGGATTTTGTGGCGGATGCTGTCCAGCACCCCATCGAGCCGCTGGCGTTCGTAGCGTATGGCGGTTTCCGGGCTGACCCGGCTCAGCCTGAAGCTGCGACGCTCAACATCGCTCCGTGCGTCGCGAATCACGCTCATCATTGCCTGATAGGCGCGATCGTGCAGGTCGCCGACCTGGGTGAGGAGCGAACCGACGTCCGGCGCGACGATCTCGGCAGCGGCGGACGGCGTCGGTGCGCGCAGATCGGCGACGAAGTCGGCGATCGTGAAATCCGTCTCGTGCCCGACTGCCGAGATGATCGGCACGGGGGCGGCAAAGATGGCGCGCGCCAGCTTTTCATCGTTGAAGCAGGCGAGGTCCTCGGCCGAACCGCCGCCACGCCCGACGATAATGACGTCCGATCGACCATCCTCAATCAGCGTATTGAGCGCCGCGATGATCGTGGTGGCGGCATCAGCCCCCTGAACCTGGGCGGGTGCCAGGATCAATTCACACAGCGGATAGCGGCGCGACAGCACATGCTGAATATCGTGCCAGACGGCGCCGGTCGCCGAGGTGACGACGCCAATATACCGTGGGTAGGGCGGCAGCGAACGCTTCCGCAGGGGATCGAACAGCCCTTCGCTCTCAAGGCGCCGGCGTAGCTCCTCGAACTGAAGCTGTAACAGCCCGGCACCTTCCGGCTGCATAACGTCGACGATCAGCTGGCAGCGGCCGGACGGTTCGTAAAATTCGACTTTGCCGTGCGCCATGATGGCATCGCCATCGCGTGGATTGAAGTTGAGAAAACGCGCGTTGCCGCGGAAGAGCACGGCCCCAAGCTGTGCGTTGGCCGACTTGAGCGTGAAGTAGCAATGCTGCGCCGATGAGCGGGAGAAATTCGAGATCTCGCCGCGCACCCAGACATCGGCCAGCACCGGATCAGATTGCAGCAGGTCTTTGAGGTAGGCGGTGAGTTCGGCGACTTCAAGAATTCGCATCGTGCGCCGGCCGGTTCTCACTCATGCAGCCGGATGAGCGGATGTCCGTATTCGACCGCTTCGCCATTTTTCGCGATCAGTTCGGTCACCGTGCCAGCATACTCCGAGACGATTTCATTCATGATCTTCATCGCCTCGATGATCGCGACCGTCTGGCCAACCTCGACGCGATCGCCGATCTCCACAAAGGCGCGCTCATTCGGGCCAGGCGCGGAATAGTAGGTGCCGATCATCGGCGACGTGATGACGTGCCCACCTGCGTCGGGTGGGGCTTCGACCGCGCTCGGCGACGGAGACGTTACGGCAACCGGCTCCGCGACCACGCGTTCGACTTCGATCGCCTGTGCCGACTTCAGCGAAATACGCAGGTCACCCTGGCGCACGTCGAGCTGGCCGATACCGCCGTCGCGCATGAGCTGCACGAGCTGTCGTACCGCATCGGTCAGGTCGGCATAGGCCGTCGGCGTCGAGTTCGCCGCCGCATCCTCAGCCGGAACCGTTGGAGTCACGCTCACCATGCGCTTGCCTGCCTCATTCCGCTAGCTGACGCGCTCAAGATATTCGCCGGTCCGCGTATCGACTTTGACCATGTCGCCGACATTGATGAAGAGCGGCACATTGACCGTCAGGCCCGTCTGCAACGTGGCCGGTTTGGTGCCACCCGACGCCGTGTCGCCCTTGATTCCCGGATCGGTTTCGGTCACTTCGAGTTGCACGGTGATCGGCGCCTCGACATCGACCGGCTGGTCCTGGTAGGTGAGGAGATCGATGATCTCGTTCTCGACCAGGTAGTTCACCGTGTCGCCAAGCGTCTCCTTGTTAAGCGGGAACTGCTCGAAGGTATCGACATCCATGAAGTTGTACTGATCATCCTCGGCGTAGAGATACTGTACGCGGCGGCGTTCGAGCCGGGCGGTCTGAAATTTCGAACCGTTCTGGAATGTCTGCGTCGTCGTCGCACCGGTTCGAAGGTTACGCAGCGTCAAGCGAACGAACGCGCTGCCGCGTCCTTGCTTGATGTGCTGATATTCGACGACCTTAACAAGTTCGCCGTTATAATCGAGCGTTAATCCTTTGCGAAGCCCACCAGTATCTACGACCATCGGCCCTCTACTCTCACTTAATCGATCTGGCGCTTGCTCGCCCGCGTCAGAACGCGTATGCCGTTCTCTTCAATGACGGCGACATCTTCGATGCGTACACCTCCCTTGCCGGGGAGATAGACACCAGGCTCAATAGTAACAATATGGCCCGGTGCGAGCGGCGCATCGGCGCGTGTTGACATGTTCGGAAGTTCGTGAATCTGAACGCCGACCCCGTGACCGAGTCCGTGGGTGAAATATTCACCGTATCCGGCACCGGCAATAACCTCGCGGGCGATGCCGTCAGCTTCCTTGCCGGACATGCCGGGCAGCAATTCCGCTTCGGTTGCGGCGATGGCGTTCATGACAATCGGATAGATCTGTCGCAGCGTTTCATTCGGTTCGCCAACCCAGATAGTGCGGGTCAGATCGGCACAATAGCCCTCATAGAGCGCGCCCATGTCGATCACGATCGGCTCGCCCTCCTGAATCGGACGGTCGCTCGGCTCGTGATGCGGCAGCGCCGAATTGGGTCCGGATGCGACGATCGTCGGGAACGACGAGCCGCTGGCGCCGAGATCGCGCATCGCGACATCGAGCCGCAGCGCGATCTGCCGTTCCGTATCGCCGACCTGAATGGTCGGTACGACGCGCTCGATCGCGGCATCGGTGATCTCGATCGCGCGCTCCAGCAACTTGATCTCGTCAGCCGTCTTGATCGAGCGAATATCACCGACCAGGTCGCCGGATTCGACGAACGTGCTGCCGGCGTTCAGGTTCTGAGTGATCGTCTGCCAATCCTTGTACAGAATGGCATCCTCTTCGAAACCGATCCGCCTGGCACCGATCTCATTGAGCACCGTGGCGTCCGCGAGCGCGAGTGGGCGGACACGATGGAAGATTTCGAAGCCGGTCGCCTGTTCGCGAGCGCGCTGTGCTTCGAGCGAGCCGACAACGAGTATCGCGCGATCCCGGCTGATGACGACATGGCCGGACGATTCATTGGGCGGCATGTCGTCGCCCTCGAAGCCGGTGAGATAGCGGCGATTGAACGGGTGAGTGACGACAAGCGCGTCGAGTCCGGCCGCTTGCAGTTGTGCTCGTGTCTGTGCGATGCGTGATGTCATGCGTATTGCCTCAGTTTCCGGCGGCTGCATGCCGAGCCAGATAGCGCAGCGCGAGCAGATAGCCGTCCGGTCCAAGTCCGGCAATCTGGCCGGTCACCACGGGAGCCACCACCGAATGGTGCCGGAACGGCTCGCGCTTGTACACGTTGCTCAAGTGCACTTCAATCGCGGGAAGCTGAGCCGCGGCCAGCGCGTCGCGCAGGGCGACGCTGTAATGAGTGAACGCCCCCGGATTGATGATAATACCACAGGCTACCGCCGCACTTTGTTGGATCTGATCGATCAGCGCGCCCTCGTAATTCGACTGCAAAATGACGAGCTCGACACCCATGCCGTCGGCTTCCGCCCGCAGCTGAGCGTTGATCTGATCAAGCGTCGTGTGCCCGTAGATCGCCGGCTCACGCTGCCCGAGCGTATTCAGGTTCGGCCCGTGCAGCACGAGGATTGTCTTATGGGGTGCGTCGCTCACTGAATCCATCCTTTATCGTGCACGGCGTTGGTGCCGAGCAGTCCGAGCAGCACATCGTATTGCGTGCCGGCGTTCTCCGGATGATACTCGAAGCGTGCGCGCTCGAAATATTGCACCGTGAAACCGCTCGCCGGATCGGTGAATGGTTGGCTGCTTGGATAGCCGAAGAGCGCCAGCGCCTCCCGATAGCTGATGCCGGCATCGCCGAATTCCAGGCCGTGGCTGCTCCAGTACTGCAGGAATGAGCCGCAGACGGTGTGCCCCGTTTCCGCGAAGAATTGACAGCCGGGGCCCGGCTGGGTGCCGTTCGGCAGCGGCGAGAAGGCCGGCAGCGACGTCAAACCGCGCTGCTGGGCGTCGGTCACGCCGAGTCGTCCGAGCAAGACTTCGTACGGTGTGCCGCGATACTCCGGATGGTATTCGTAGCGCTGCCGCTCGAAATACTGCACGGTGTAGGTCTGCCCCGTGTCCGCATTCTTCTCGGAGAACTCCTCGGTCAGCGGATAGCCGAAGACCGGCAGGCCGCCGCTGTTCTGCCAGAACGACTTGAAACCGTAGGCGAGCGAGTGGCCGGTTTCCGGGAAGTAGAGCCGGTCGCTTGTCGAATTGAATGCCGGAATGCGCGTCGCCGGTGTATTGAGCGTGCCGATAACCGGCCAGATCGCCGGGTCTTCCTGGCCGAGGCGCCACATGCCGAAGCCGCCGAGCCGGTTGTCGATCATGAGCTGAAGTTTGGCTTTCAGGCTCTGCGCGTTCTCGTACCAGAGTTCGTGTTGATTCCCCTGATCGTCGGTGTACTTCACCCACGGCGCCTGGTCGGTCGTGTCGTAGCCGCTCGTCGCGCCCGGTCGCTGCATGAAGGCGAGCGTCTGGTCGTAACGCGCCGAGGTCGCCGTCGCACCGGTCGTCGTGTTCCAGTTGTAGCCATAGAGGCCGACGCCGAGGAGGATCTGGTTCGACGGGACCTTCGTGGTGAGGTAACCGACGACATTTTGGATCCATCCGATCGGTCCGACCGCTCCCGGGTCGCCGCCGGCGTAGTGGAAGTCGTAGGCCATCACCAGTATGTAATCGTTGTACTTTGCCAGCGCCGCGTAATCGTAGGCGCCTCCCCAGGTCGTCGGCGTATCTGAGGTGCGCGCAATGACGGCCTGGGTCACGAGCTTGCCGGCCGGATGCAGGATCGTCGAGATGCGCTGCATCAGATCGGTGATCAATGCGGCGTCGGAGGCGTTCACGCCCTCGAAGTCGATGTTGATGCCGTCGTAGTTGTTGTCGAGTACGAGATCGCCGATCTCCTGGGCGATCGCGGCGCGCTGCTGCGGTGTTGCGATCTGCGCGTGAAAGTCGTCCCACTGCGCGTTGTTCTTGATCATCGGCACGATCTTGACCTTGGCAGCGCGCATGACGTCGAGCGCGGCCGGGTCGACACCATCGGAGATCGTGCTATCTGCTTTCAGGTTATAGAAGTATGGCGCGACGATATCGAGTTGCCCGATGTGGAGCTTGAGTGAGGTAAGCGAAGTGCTGTCGTAGGTGATGTAGTAGCCCCAACGGATGTTGGTCGTCATCGCCTTCGCCTGAAATTGCAGAAATGGGGCGAAAATCGCGCCGCACAGGAGCGCAACAATGGTCAGCCGTGTGATGCGCCAGGCAGGCGTAGAAAGAGTCATGGTTCCCTCACAAGCGCGCCTGGCCCTCGTTTGGCGAGCCGCCGGGCATCCAATATGCCGCTACTGGGTAGTCCGGTGTCTCACGTCAAACAGGCTTAACCGCGCGGCGCTGCCTGTGCTCCGACTG
This sequence comes from uncultured Thermomicrobiales bacterium, assembly GCA_937891245.1. Classification (GTDB taxonomy): domain Bacteria; phylum Chloroflexota; class Chloroflexia; order Thermomicrobiales; family Thermomicrobiaceae; genus CALAGB01. The sequence continues at coordinate 8,627 of CALAGB010000142.1, forward strand.
CTGAGACGTAGATCTTGATTGGTGTGCCGTCCGAAACCTGTCCTGAAAAGACAACGAGCGGCACCAGGTATTGTTGCGTGCCGGGGTCACCGGCCGTGGTATAGGCGAGCGATGCCGAGGTAATGGTCGCGTCGCCACTGACGGCCGCGCCGCCGCTGTTGATCTCGATATAGCCCCGACCGCTGCTGGCGTCCTGCCAGAGTGCGGATGCCGAGCGCAAGCCGTAGGTCGAACGCGGCATCGCGGCGGGCCAGCGCACGAACGCCTCGGTAACGGCGCCGCCGGCATTGATCGTCACGTTCGCTGAGGGGATCGCCGAGAGCAGGGCATCCGGCTCGACCGGTTTGAACTGCACCTGCGCGACGCCATTGGCCTCGTCGCGGCTGGTGACGCTACCGGGTCCGATACTGGCGCCGAGCAGGTCCTGCTGCAGTAGCCAACCGCGCGC
>CALAGB010000143.1 GCA_937891245.1 uncultured Thermomicrobiales bacterium
ACCGCCGGTGTGAAATACCCCGAGACCACGTCCACCACCCGCTGGATGGGCACCTTCGAGCCCTGAGCATCCTGGACCATGCGAATGATGTTGGCGAGCGCGGTGTCCTTGCCGACATTTGTGGCCCGGAACCGGAAGCTGCCCGTTGCGTTGATCGTCGCGCCGATGACCTCGTCACCCGGGCGCTTTTCGACCGGGATCGACTCTCCGGTGATCATGCTCTCGTCAAGATATGACTGACCCTCAATCACCATCCCGTCGACGGGGACTTTCTCGCCCGGCCGTACCAACACGACGTCCCCGACAAGCACCTCCTCGACCGGGATGTCGAGCTCCACGCCATCACGGACGACGCGGGCCGTCTTCGCCTGGAGCCCGATTAACTCTTTGATTGCGTCGGAGGTGCGCCCGCGCGCCTTGACTTCGAGCGCCAGACCCAACACCACCAGACCAGTCACGACCACCGTCACGTCGTAGTAGACATCGGTCATCTCGGCCTTCGGAAAGATTCGTGGGATAAGCAAGGCGATGGTCGAATACAGCCAAGCGACCCCGGTCCCGGTGGCGATCAAGGTGTGCATGTTGGCCGAGCGGCGTTTGAGACCCTGCCACATACCGGTGTAAAACTGGCTGCCGCTGTAGACCAGCACGGCCAGGCTGGCAAGGCCCATCAGGCCCCACACCAGGCGAAGCTGAGTGCTGCGACGTGGCAGTAGGTCGCGAAGGCCGGGAATGAGATAGGGATAGGCCAAGATCATGGTAGGCACGCCGACGGCGAAGGCGAACCACCACTTGCGCATCAGCCGCCGGTACTCGCGCTCCTGTTCCGCGACCTGGCCATTCGTCTCGGTAACCTCGATGGCCTCGGTCGCGCGATAGGGGCCGGCTGCCTCCACGGCGCGCGTGAGCCCAGGCAGATCCACAGCGCTCGGAACGTAGTCAACGGTCGCCACTTCCGTCGCGGCGTTGAGCGTGGCCTCGAGCACTCCCGGTGTCGCCTTCAGCGCCTGCTCAATCCGCGTGACGCAAGCCGAGCAGTAGAGGCCGTCGATCTTCAGGCGAAGCGAGGCCTCGCCGGTGGCAAAGCCCGCGTCGCGAATGGTCTGGAGCAGTCGCGTGATCGTGGCCCGAGCCGGATCATATTCGACGTGGGCCCGTTCCCCTTGCCCGTTGACATGCACCTTCACCACGCCGGGAATGGATCGCAGCGTATGCTCCAGTGCACCGCCGCCGGATCGGCCCAGCCCGGTGACAGGCAATTCGACGCGTGCCAACTGAGCAGTCGATGCCTGTACATCGATCTGCGCCGCCGAGGTTGTCACTCCAGGATGTATTCCATTGCCATGCCTCGCCGGCAGAGACCGTCCCGTCTGTGCATCGAACGTCTTAGCGCAGTCGGCTGAACATAGGTAGATATCCGACCCGTCCGAGTTGCGCATCGCATAAGCGTGCTCGGGCTTGATCTCCATCCCGCAGATTGGGTCACGGACTGTCGTGGGCGGATTTCCGCGTATCGTCGTCATTTCGTATTCCCTTCGGTACTTTCACCCGTCGCGACGGGTACACGCTCGGAGTCTGGTAGCATCGACTGAGTTCTCACTGAGCCATAGCTGAGGCCTCACTGAGTGCCAGCGCGTGTACGTTCTCGCATCGCGCTTGGAACCGACGCCCGATGCGACGCCTTCTGAGCGACCACGCATGGCGTGAAACCTGTTTGATGTAGGAAAGAGACAGTAAGTTAAAGAAGTAGCGCATGATGGCTTTGTGTGTCGCTTTACGGGCTGGTGTCTTCGCCGCAGCTTAAACTCACGAGTCGCTCGGCCAGCGCCACGATTGCCGCCTCTTCAGTTCGACCCGTACCAACGAAAAGGCTTGGAAATCTAGAGGTAAACCCATCGGACGTTCGTTCCACCATAACCCCCACTGCCACCGACTGCATGGGTGCTGGCTGAGAGACATAGAAGTCGACGACATAGTTACACCCAGTAATGTAAGCTCGATGGATATCGACATCGTTGACGTACGATGATTTCAACATGGTTGCATTCCCATTTGGTCTGGTTGCTCAGTCGATCCAGCCTAATCATTCCGAGATCAGGCGCAAGTCTGTGAGGACCTGGTCGCGGCAGCCTCAGGAACAGAAGGTGTGAGGACGCGGCCCTTCCACGGCGCGGATACGGACGTATCATGGTTCTCGGCGATGACCGGGTTCCCAGCCACTGTCACCACCGGAAACCATCAAGAGACGGCTCGCTGGCTACCGCGAAACCCGACCCCGGCCGTCAGAGGGCGTAGTGGTTTTGACCGTTTCTTCGCCCCGCTTCTCTGGTGATCTGAGTACTTCACTTCGCCGCGTAAACTCCTCGGCATCGATCTCCCCTCGCGCGAACCGCTCGGCGAGAATCTCCTCCGGGGTTGCCCGATGCGCTCTGCCATCACTCTCTGGTGTGCTTGGCGGACTGAGACGCCGCACCAAGAAGACAATGCCCCAAATGACCAAGCCCCAGATCAGGACCATCCAGAGCCATCCCCACCAGCTCCAGTCGCCATTCCACCACATCATTTGATTTAGCCGCCTTTCTTGAATGACGCGCGCGGAGGTATCCCACCACGCACGGCGTACATGCCGAATGTTGGGACACCGGCGACGAGGACATTTGCCGCCTTGCGCTCATGCAGGTTGAGGATCATCAGCGGGCAGAACAGGGTGAGTCCGACTACGAAGACCGCGCCACGAGGTGCGCGAGCGGCTGCAAGCGTCAGCGCCACGGCGGCATTGTCTACCACTGCCTGCACGCGGCGATGTGCTCCCAACCATCTCATTTTCACATTCACCCTCTTTCAGCCGGCGAGCAAAAGGATCCGTCTACATATGTCGGGACTACCCCCGACACCTGATCCCTTGATCTCAGTCTCGTGTGTCCGTCTGAGGCATACCTGAGGGGAACCTGACGATTCCGGGAGTCTTTGTTGGTCCGAGGCATCGAGATACTTGGCACTGGTTGACAAGGCATGCCGAATTTGGTGCAGATCGAGATCACGGGCCTGCATAAGGTATTCGGACCGCCAAAGGTTGTGTCCGTACTTCGTCATCGACTAGGCGCCGATTTAGTGGCGGATGCGCTGCAAGCGTCCGTAGGATCAATGCGTGGCATAGCGTGGCGACGATTGCTGGGTCAAGGGAGAGTAGAACCCGCTGAGGCGCTGAAGCATTCCGCAGTCGTGTCATCTCCGTCGCCGTTCAGTGCAGCCTCGCGCCCCTATGCCCAGATGGCGAGCGCAAAGAACACCACCGCGTAGCCGATCAGCCACAACACGTTCTGGCCGAGCGGTTCGGACTGCGCGCCTACCTCTCCCCACGCCAAGCGATCGTCCGTACCCAGTCGGGCAACTGTCCAGGAGGCGGGAGGAAGAGGCCAGACGCGAAAGAGAGAGCGATCCAGACCACACCCGTGACCGCCGCCGCATTCGGGCTCATCAGAAATGCGATGGCGAGGCCAAATGCAAAGAACGGCACCGAACCGGCCAGCAATCGCGCGAACAGCGCCCCGTACGTCGCAAGATCGAGGTATGTGTCGGTCGTTATGGCGGCGAACACGAACAGGACCGCGAGGGCCAGCGAGGCAAACGCAACGGAGGTGACCGCTTTCGCGAGGTCGTGACCATCCTCCATCCCCAAAACGCTGGTGGACTGGGCCCTGGAGCGGGGAGGCTCGCGTGGTCCGCGCTGATTCCGCTCGTATACGGACCAGTAGATGCCAAAGCCGCACCGCCGACCGTTATCGGCGTGTTCACGCTGGGCAAACACGCGGGCACCCAACCAGCTCTGCGCCGTCGCTCTGAGTGTGTGACTAAATGCTCGAGGGACGCTATGACGACTTCGATGCTTCGGTTCATTGTTCCCGTCCTCATGCGGTCCTGTCCGGCACAAAACTCATCGCGTATAGTCTCATGAGTTGCCGTCTCGTTCTGACCCCTCCTGCATCACCTTAAGGAACTGCTGCGGGCTCTCCAGAAACTCGTCACGGCAGCCTCGGGAACAAAAGGAGAGGACCTGGCTCTTCCACGGCACGGATATCGCCTTTTCGCGCTCGACTGACATCCCACAGACGGGGTCGATAGCCATCGTCACCATATCTTTGAACTGTCCGTCCTCCAGCCAGAGAACGCGGTCAGCAATGTCTTTGATGCGCTGGTCATGAGAGACGATGACCACGCTGCGCGCCTCCTCTTTAGCGGTGCGACGCAGCAGCCGCATGATCTCGTGCCCGATCTTGGAATCGAGGTTGGCGGTCGGTTCGTCGGCCAGGATCAGCGCCGGCTCGTTCACGAGCGCGCGGGCAATCGCCACACGTTGCTTCTCCCCCCTGAGAGCTTCTCTGGTAGGAAGTGCAGCCGCTGGCTCATACCCAGACTGGTAAGGAGCGCGGTAGCCTTAGCTCGGGCATCCCGCCGTTTGACACCACCCATTTCGGCGACAATGGCGACGTTCTCCAAGGCTGTGAATGCCGAGAGGAGATTGAAGTCCTGAAAGATGAAGCCGAAGTGATGCAAGCGGATGTCGGGCAGACGGTTCTCGGCCAGAGCAGTCAGGACCTCACCGTTAAGCCGGATCGTGCCGCCGCTCGGCTTGAGCAGCGCTCCCAGCATCATGAGCAGCGTGCTCTTGCCGGAGCCGGACGGGCCCATGATCAGCACGAGCTCCCCAGGTGCCACGTCGAGTGAGACGTCGCGGACGGCGACCACCTCGGTCGCCCCGACCCCATAGCGTTTCGTCACATGGCTGACTTCCAGCGTGGCAGTACCCACGTCATTTCCTCCGGAAGACCATGGCCGGGTCGAGTCCGGCGATCTGCTTGATCGGCAGCACCGCGGCCAGCCCACCAATGATCAATGCGAACCCCGCGACCCTAAGGAGCGATCCACTTCTTACCTGGAGCGCCAGGGTCGGAGCGACGACCGGCACCGCGACCGTGAGGATCAGCGTGACAACCAGCGCCAGCGAAAATCCCACGGCGATGCTCACCGCGCTCTGTGCTATGACCGTGCGGTACAGTTGCCGATTCCGCGCCCCGAGTGCTTTGAGCAGTCCATACTCCGCCCTCCGGGCCAACGTCGTAGTGTAGACGGTCAGCGCCACCACGGCCAGCCCGGTCACGAATCCGGCAAGATTCATCACGGTAAGCACGTCCGTGCTCATGTCGCTCACCAGTTTGCGTTCCTGTCGCGCGAAGGACTGCCGCGACTGCGCGGTCACCCCGGAGACCTCTGCGTTGATCCGTGACGCGACCACAGCGGCCGACGTGCCGCGCTGGACCTTGACGAGGATATAGCTCACCGTCCCCGAGGTCCCGCGCAGCCCAGCGAAGTCGTCGAGCCTGATGAAGGCACTCGTGTTGGTGATGGTGGTCGTCCCAGCCGACAAGCCCACCACGGTGAAGTCCGCGCCGAGTGTCGTGACTTGATCCCCGATGCCGATCCCCGCCTCCGCCGCCAGCCCGCGATCGACGACAATTCCGCCTGTTACCGGCGTCGCGGTGCCCGCGACCATCCGCCAGGGCTTGCCCATCGGGGCGTCCTGGGGAACTCCAAACACGTACGCCAGGTAGCGCTCGTTTCCCATCGTGACGATTGATGTCACATACAGGATGGCGGATGCATTCTCAACGCCCGGCACGGCCCTAACCTGGTCGACTGCCGCCGCTGGCAGTGATGACGAAGACATGTGCAAGGTCCGCACGCCGGACTGGGCCACCCAGACATCAGCCCCAGAGCGATCGATGTAGGCAGCCAACTGGCTACCCGACCCCGCGAAAACCGCATCCAGGACGAGGATCAGCGTCAGTGCGAGCGTTACGCCTCCTACGGAGATCAGGAGTCGCACCTTGTTCTGAAACAGGTTATGCAGAGCCAGTCGCACCATGCCAAACTACCTCCGAAAGACGTCCGCGGGTTCGAGTCGGGCGACCGCACGCGCAGGGATCAGGGCTGCTACGAGTGCCATGGCCAGCCCGGCAAGTATTGCCTGCGCGGCTGTTTTGACCTCAATGACGAGAAGGAATTGTGGGCGCAGGGCCATGATGAGCTGGGCCGCGGCCAATGCCAGCACCACGCCGACCACAGAGCCTGCGCCTGCGGCGATGAACGACTGAACGGTGACGACACGGTAGAGCATCTGGTTCCGCGCCCCTACGGCCTTTAGTACGCCGTACTCCCGCTGCCGCTCCACCGTGGCGGTGTAGATGACCAAACCGACCACCAGCGTGCCGACGAGAAAGGCGATGCCAGCCATCAGCCGTACCGGTGGGGTAAAGATGCGGGTCAGGAGCTTGCGGTCGTTATCTCGTAGTGTCGACTTGGGGAGGGCATCGATCCCGTCCATCGAATCCAGTCGCGACTGAAGCTCGTCGAGCGTGGTGTTCATTGTGGGGGTCACGAACAGCATACTGGTCGCGCGCGGAGCTCGTAGCAGCGATTCAACGGCGGTCTTACGCGCAAAGACCGTGCTCAACACCCAGGAACTCGTACCGGATGAGAGTCCGGCCACCGTGAACTGTTGCCCGAGCATCGTGACGCGTTCACCGACCAACAGGCCAGCACGGCGCGCCAGCACGCGGTCCAGGACGATCTCGTCGTCCGCCCTTGGCTCCCGCCCGGCCTCAAGGCGCCATGGCCCAGCGCCCAGCTTCGGATCGTAGCCGATAAGCGAAATGGTTACTCGTCTCCCGCCCAGATCGAGTACGATGCCCTGGAGGATGACTGGAACGGCCGCGGCGACACCCGGCGTTGCCCGCACGCGCGCCTCCGTCCCCGCCGGGAGGAGTGAGGTCGTTCCGGTCAAGGAGGTCACGCCAGACTGCACGACAACGAGCGAGCCCGGTGAGTGATCCAGATACGAGGTCACTTGCTGGTTGATCCCGCTGAGGAAACCGCTGAAGATCAAGATTAACATGACAGCAAGCCCAATGCCGGCCACGCTCAGCCCGAAGCGCACCTTGTCTTGAACGAGATTGCGACGGGCGAGGGACATCGGAAGTTCCTTCCTGGCCATGCCACGATATGGGCGGGTCTGGTTCCCACCCAAACGCTGGAGAATGTCGCTGGGGCGACACTCGTACAGTTTCAGTATCATGCGCGCCGCTGATTACGCTCTGAGGCGAGCCTGATGGTACGCTGAGGAGTCTGGCCCGCCGTTGCCGCGGCGAGAGGCGAATGTCACGGGGTGGAGACGATTCAGCGGTCGGCGGGACGGCCGACCGTGCGCAGACCACGCTATTCCTAGACCACGACGAGGGTCAGCAGACCGAACGCGACCACCACGATGCCGGTGCTGAACTTGAGCATCCCACGTCGCCGACGTTGCCATCTCGAGCCGGCGGTACACGGCCGGACTGCTTGCAAGCCTAAGGACGATGAAGAGTGGCGCGATGAAGGCGGCATTATAGAGCACTAGATACACCACCCCTTTCAGCATCGTAGCCTGCCTCGACAGGAGCGCGAGTATGGCCAGATACACCGAGCCGGCGCAGGGGACCGTACACAGCCCGACGAGCACGCCAGCGATAAACAACCCTGGAAATCTGAGGCGGCTCACCAGGCCGCGTAATTGGGGTGTATCCGCGTGCGTACTTAGCCGCGAACCAAATTCCAGTGGTAGCGCTTCCTGAAACGCGAGCAGGCCAAGCCCGATCGCGATCACCGGTGCCACCCGGCTGACGCCGTATGTGTTGCTCAGCTCCTTCGCGAAGTGCAAGGCACCGAGGAGACCGAGGCCGAGTGCGAGATACGTGACGAATATGCCAGCGATATAGATGCCGCCGTGCGACACAAGCCACCCACGGGCGGCGCGCTCGCTGAGCTCCCGCCGCTGCATGATTGTGAGCATGGTCGCTACGACGACGAGCAGCAGAGCGAAGGCGCACGGATTCACGCTTTCCACCAGTTCCGCCCCGAGGACGGCGGGAAGTGCAACGCGGTCAATTGCACCCATGTCCGACGCGCTCCTCAACTCACCACGAGAGCCCCACGCATAGCCGGATTCTCTTTACCGCCGCAGCAGGTGTTGCAGTAAAAGGTGTAGGTAGCTGCCGTCTCGGTGTCGATCGTGACCACCGCCGAACTGCGCGGCCGACCGGGACCTGTACTGTCGCTGGTTGAAGACCGGCCATGGAAACCTTCATGGTCTGGTCAGCTGCGATCGTCGTGCCTCTTGGTCAAAGCTACGAGACCGTGAGAGCGACGACGACCACGGCGAGGATGCCAAAACCGACGAGGCGTAGAGGAAAGCTTGGTCCAGATCCTCGGCGCCTCTTTCCTTGTCTTGCCGGCTTAGCCCATTTCTTCGCATTGTTATGACAAGAACGCCCTGTGGACACGATTTATCAACTCCGCACGAGAAGAAGGTCCATGAATAGCACCGAACCGAGTCTGCTCTCTGGCGCGTGCCGCCCGACGACGCTCAGCTCGCTTCACGCGACCCGACTGTGGTCGGTACACCGGCTTCGAAGCCAACACGCTCAGCCGCGGCGATGAATTGTCTCGGTTCGCAACGCTCCGCGTCGTATTCGACGTACGCCATCTCGGTCGCCGGATTCACGTACACCCGGCGTACGCCAGGCACCTTGGCAAGCGCGCGCTCCACCGTCAGCGCCCCACCGCCACCGCAGCCAAGTCGATAGATTGGCATCGTCACGTGTCGCATCGTCATGGTCGGCTCCGTTCGCGCGACTCCAGACGCGCAATCGCGGCGTCGAGCAGGCTCCGGATCGCAAGGAGTTCCTCGCGTCCAGCGTTGTTGAGATGGACCCGCGTCTCATAGGGCAGGAGCCGAGATGGCCGGAACCGTCTCAAATAGTTCGTTTGTCGGCCTCGCCGCGGACGAGGCACACGCGCGGTGCTCATATTGAGCTCCTTAGGTGAACGCCTTTCGGTTCTCCGTCCGATGACCAAACCGATCGAGGTACAGTGACCCATGCCTGCTCTCGCGTACCCGGACCCCGTTCGCCAGGAATGTCATGGTTGGTACGCCATCCCTCAACGTCCACCACGCATGCGCAGCATCAGCAGTCTCAACGTCAGGAGCAAGAACGCGACGAGTAGAATGAATAGGCCGTGTGCTTGGACAAACCCGTTCATCGACGGCGATCTCCTTCAAGGCCGCCACGGTCGTTTGTGCGCAGCATGATGCTCGTTGCTGAGAGATCGCTGAGGCCAAACTGGACGAATGCTGAAGATCTCCCGATATCCGACCGCGATACCACCAATCACTCTCACCTGGCAACGCGACGGATGCTGTGTCTCAATGCAGCGTGTCGAATGTTCCGACATGATCGCGCCGAGAAGCGGCCCGTCTGCTACCAGGGTGAGATCGACCTTCCGATCCGGGCCAACCTCAGTGAATCAGCATCACCGGAATGTTCGTGCGGCGTACTACGCCCAGCGCGACGCTGCCGAGCAGCAACAGCGTGAGGTTCCTTTGACCGTGGGTACCCATGACGATCAGATCCGCGCCCCAGCGTTCTGCCTCTTCCACGACCAGGTCGGGAAGCGGCTTCCCCCCGCTCTCAATGAGTACGGTCTCTGCCTCGATTCCGCCGTAATGAGCTACTGTCGCGGCTCTCGCGAGAACGCGCTGTCCGATGTCTTGCCAGGATGTTCTTGGCGCGCCGGTCTGTTCGTCCACGCCGGTCCCACTGAAAACAGCGCCCACAACGTCCCGCTCATTGATCACATGGAGGAGACGTAGCGTGGCGTGCTGGTCGGTGGCGACTGCAATCGCCTCGTGCAGGGCGCGCCCAGAGGTGCCGATGTCGTCAACTGGGACAAGGATTCGCGTGTACATGGCGAATTACCTCCCATTCAATGGCGCTGGTAACTGGGAACTAGAGTTAAGAGGGAGTTTCCGGTTTTCCGCGCAACGCATGATGCGTGTGTTTTTCGCTATCATCCCTCATCATCATGCCTGAGATCACATCTCCGCAGCAGGCTATACGCTGTACTTGACAGCCATCTCATCTGACTTAATAACTGCCGCGCGGAAGGTCGCGACTCGCTCCCGGTAATTGAATCGGCAATACGCGTTGACCGCTCCGTGATGCTCAAGTGAGGCCACGCCATCCAGGAGCATTAGGTGGAGACACTCTTGATCGATGCCAACGGGCTCGATCGTCGATTTTCGCCTCAACCGCTGCGAAGTCCGCCTCTGTCTTAGGTGAGTTACCTGAGCGATGCTTGAGCCTGGCCTGAGAAATACCTGAGACTACGCCGTGCGGCGACGGGCGAGAGCGGAGGGCATCTTCCCCGCCGGGCGGCTGACCATTGGGCGGCGAGCCTGAGTGCATCAGGGCGGGAGCCGCGCGTGGAATCTTTCCGCGTGGCTCGGATCTCCTCGTTGTTCCGCCAGCAAGGATGTGAACAACTCGCTGGGGAATCATGATGCCGTGGCGTTGGGACGACCCCAGGCAATCGTCGGAACCCAAGACGAGAGGTTAACGTCTGGCTGGCAGGGTGACAGTCGCGGTCGTGCCGCGGCCAACCTGGCTGGCTAGCGACACGCTGCCATCGTGCTGCTCTACGATCCAGTAGGCGATCGCGAGACCGAGTCCGGTCCCGCCAGGATCACGGCCGCGCGCGGGATCGGCGCGATAGAAGCGCTCGAAGACGTGCGGCAGGTCCTCCGGAGGGATGCCGATGCCGGTATCTTGCACCGCCACCTCGGCAGCGTCTCCTGTTCGACGAACGCTGAGTGTGATGCGTCCATCAGCTGGAGTGTACTTGGTCGCATTGTCAAGCAGAATGAGGAACAACTGCTTGAGCCGGTCCGGTTGACCATCGACAAGCACAGGTTGCAACTCTGCCACCTCCAACCGTTGCCCACTGGACAGGCGTCGTGCTTCGCTAAACGCGTCCAGAAGGACCCGGTCCAGTTCCACTCGCTCTTTCACGAGCGGAATCCCCGCGTCGGCACGAGCCAGAGCCAGTAGGTCGGCGACCAGACTACCCAACCGACGAGCTTCGCGACTGGCCTCCACCGCCGATTCGTGTTGCTCGTCCGGCGTCATCGCCTCCTGACGCTCGAGCAGTTCGAGATTCGCCTGGATTGCCGTGAGTGGGGCGCGTAGCTCATGCGATGCGTCGGCAATGAATCGCTGTTGGAGTCGGTGCGATTGTTCGATGCTGTCGAGCATTTCGTTGAAAGTCTCCGCCATTTGGCCCATCTCATCATGGCGGTCTCCGACTGGGACACGCTCGCCGAGTCGCCGGGAATGGGCGATGGCGCTGGCCGTCTCAGTAAGCTGCGACACCGGTCGGAGCGCCCGTTCCGCCAGGAGCCACCCGGCAATGAGCGTCAAGGCCGCGCCCAACGCCGTGGAAAGCGCTACCAGTGCGCGGAACCGCTCGATCGAAGCGTCGATCCGGCTGAGCGACGAGGCACCCGTTAGATAGTGCGCCGGTCCGTCGATGGATAAGACGTAGACACGCCAGCGGCTCCCGTCAGCGCCAGTGGCGAGCCCAAAATGGCCTTTGCCGGCCTGCACGCGGATCAATGGTGGAGCGAGGCCCGCGATGGGGTCGTATGGTGGTCGGGTCGTCGTCAAGATGGTGCGGGGATCAATCGGCGGTGCAGATGTTGAGTGGTTGGCAACGACCAGCTGGCCATCCACTCCGTACGCCCGAATGACGACATCGTCGGAAACGGGAGCGGCGAGAACCGCAGCAAGCTGACTGGACGTAGAGGCGGCGGTCGTCTCTCCGGCAACATGCTCAATGGTGCTTGCCAGCAAGCGGTCGAGATCATCGTAGTGTGAACGGGTATGTGCCGCGTATGTCATCACGCCTGAAAGGAGGAGAACGAGGCCGGTCAAGCTGCCATACCAGAGCGCGAGGCGCCAGCGCATCGACACGGTTAGTCCTCTCGCAGCACGTAACCGATGCCGCGCAAGGTGTGAATCAGGCGTGCCTCGCCATCCGCTTCCAGCTTCTGGCGAAGCTGCTTGACGTAGGTCTCCAGCACATTGGTGTTCCCCTCGAAGTCGAAACCCCAAACGCGTTCCATCAAGAATTCCTTAGGCAGGACCCTGCGCGGATGTTCGAGGAACTGGCGCAGGAGATCGTACTCGGTCTTGGTCAAGTCGATCACGCGGTCTCCGCGGGCGGCCTGCCGCGTTTCAGTGTCGAGACTCAAATCTGAGAACCGGAGCACCGGAGGACGATCCGCTTCCTGACGGCGCAGCAGCGCGCGCACACGCGCCGCGAGTACCTCGAAGGTAAACGGTTTGACCACATAATCATCCGCGCCTTGCTCTAACCCGGCAACCTGATCGAACGGCGCGTCCTTCCCGCTCAGGAAGAGAACCGGGAGGAGAGGGTCGCTCGCACGAAGCCGCTTGAGCACTTCGAGACCATCGATTCCCGGCATCATGATGTCGAGAATCACCAGGTCCGGGTACCGCTCACGCGCGATTGCCATTCCCTGTTCCCCGGAGCTCGCCGTGTCTACGATGAACCCTTGATAGGAAAGGCCACGCTTGAGCACACTGGTAATTGCCGGGTCGTCATCGATTACCAGGATGCGCTGCATTCCGTGACGCCTCCTCTCCTCTCTCACCGCCGGTTAGCTTGACGGTTATGCTGCGAGTCCGTTGTTCGAACGCGCGATGAAAACTCGCCGACGCTGTAGTGAACTATCGTGGAATCGCGTCACCTGCGGACGAGAGAAGGGTGTCGCCTCAGTCCCATACCCCGCCGGAGTATATTATACGCGCTGATTGATGTCGCGAATTGACAGCAGAGTGTCACCCCAATGTGCGGCTTTCATTCATCCATCGTTCGACTCTGCCTTATGCATCCTTTATAGGATCGCCCGGACGAATAGGAGACCTGATGCGAAAGACTCATCCCCGTGCCCATTTTGCTCGTTACCGCCAGATTGCCAGCGTACTAACCCGCCATGGGCTCGGGTATCTCGTCGGCATCCTCGGACTGGAGCGCTTCGTCCCCTTCCACCGTGGACTCCTTGGCCACCCGCGACGTCCTGAACCCTACACGCGTCCGGAGCACGTCCGCATGGCATTGGAGGATCTAGGCCCCGCGTTTGTCAAACTCGGTCAGATCTTATCGACCCGTGCGGACCTCTTGCCGCCTGAGTATCAGGTTGAGTTGGCGAAGTTACAAGATGCCGCGCCGTTGGTCCCCGTCGCGTCGATCGAAGTGACACTTCTGGCGGAGTTCGGTCGACCAATCGAGCAGACCTTCACCACCTTTGACCCCACACCGCTAGCCTCGGCTTCGATTGGCCAGGCGTACGCCGCAACTCTGGAAGACGGCACCGAGGTGGTGGTCAAGGTACGCCGGCCGGGCGTCGTCGAGCAGGTGGAGCGTGATCTGGAAATTCTCGAGATCCTCGCTGCGACAGCCAGCCACCGCTGGGAGTTGGCCGATCAGTACGACGTCGTCGCGCTCACTCAGGAGTTCGCCGACACCCTGCGGGCGGAGCTTGACTACGTCCGCGAAGGACGCAACGCCGAGCGCTTCGCTGAAAACTTCACCGGTGACCCGGCCGTGCATATCCCACGTGTCTTCTGGGAGACCACTACCTCACAAGTCATCACGCTGGAGCGGATTCGGGGTATCAAAATCAGCGACCTGGCAGCACTCGACGCCGCCGGGCTCGACCGCCACTCATTGGCTGAACGCGCGGCAAACATCCTGCTGCGGATGGTCTTCGAGGACGGTTTCTTTCACGCCGATCCCCACCCCGGCAACTTCTTCATCGAGCCTGACGGCCGGATTGGGCTCATCGATTTTGGCATGGTCGGCGTAGTGGACGAACGCACGTTGCAGCAGCTCGTGCGGCTGCTGCTCGCGATCACGAGCCAGGATGCCGACCGGCTCGTGGATGCGTTCCTGGACCTTGGTGTGGCCCGCAAGCGGGTCAACCGCGTGTTGCTGCGGCAAGACTTGCAGCACCTCATCACGCGGTACTACGACCATCC
>CALAGB010000144.1 GCA_937891245.1 uncultured Thermomicrobiales bacterium
CCCGCCAGTTCCGCCGTGCGGGGGAAACGCGTGAGCGCGATGTTCATCGACGAATGCCCCTGGTATTGAAGCGACTGTTGGAAATTGCCCCGAACCGCATCGCCAAGAAATTTGACATATTGCACGTAGAGCGGCTGATCGAGCCCGAGCCGCTCCTTCATCGCGTTGATGGCGTCGGCCGATGCGTTCGGCCCGAGAATCAGCGCAGCCGGATCGCCGGAGAGATTCGAGATGATGAAGACGGCGGTGATTACGCCGAGGATGACGAAGATCGATTGAATGACGCGTCGGATGATGTATTGCGTCACGACTGTTCGCTCCTAACTGGCCGTTGCCGTCCGCCCCTCGTCACCCTGAACCGCCGTGAAGGCGCTCCCTTGACGTGTGCCGACAAGCACGCGGCAGGGATACGGGAGAGGGGACCCGCTCGCGGGTACCCCTTCGTTGTGGCCGAGGATGATGGAGGGAGACGGGCAGCGCCCCAGGATGCCTGAGAATTACCGGACATCCTGGGGCAAACGGTCGATGTACCTCACCCTAGGCGGTATTCCATTTCATCTCCCAGGCCCAAACCATTTCATCGTGGCGCGCCTCCCATTGCACCCAGTTATTGACACCGAAGATATCGACCAACTGGTACATGAAAAGCGCGGCGCCGTCGTCGTACATAATCTTCTGCGCTTTCGCATAGAGATCCAGGCGCTTTTGGATGTCGAGTTCGGTGCGAGCCGCGGTGATGACGTCTTCCAGATCTTTGTTGCAACCGTACGGGCGGCGGAAGTCGGGGAACTGCTGGGCCGCTTCGCAGCTGAACAATGGGATGAACGTGTTGTCTGCGTCGAAGAACCAGTTGCCCCAGGAGGCGAAGTCCAGTCCCGGTGTTTGGCTCTTTGTCTGCATGTCGGTCAACACCGAGGAATCGAGCAGATTTGTTTTGCACTTGATGCCGGCGTTCGCCATCTCCTGGGCCATCGCCTCGGCGACCTCTTTGTCCTTGGTATAGCGGCCCTGGATGTACCAGATATCGATCTCGATACCGTCGGCGTGGCCGGCTTCCTTGAGCAACGACTTCGCCTTATCCGGATCGTTGGGATATGGTTTGAGGTTCGGATCATAACCGAAGCACCAGATCGGAAGGACAGTCGAGACGCGATGCCCGTTGCCGACCAGGACCGATTCGATGACCCCGTCGACATTGGCCGCATAGTTGATCGCCTGACGTATCCTCGGGTCCTTGTACAGTTCCTCCGACACGGTGACGTAATAGAACGGCACACGATTGCTGACAGCGCGGCTAATACGCGCGCGCCCACCGGAATTGACGCCATCCATATCCTCCGGGGGGATATCTTTGGCGATATGAACCTGACCGGAGCGCAGCGCGGCCACGCGCGTCGCCGCTTCGGTGATGGTGTGAAAGCGTACGTTCTTAATCTCCGGCTTATCGCCCCAGTAGCCGTCCCACGCTTCGAGGACCATATCCTCTTTCGGCTTCCAGCTGGTCAGCTTGTACGGGCCGGTGCCGAACGCCTCGTTCGCGACGGTATCAGCGCCCTGTGAGGCCCACTTCGGCGGCACCATTGTCATGGCGAAGCCGGACATCCGCGCGAGCAGCGCCGGATCGGGCTGCACGGTGTTGACGTTCACCGTGTATTCGTCTACGACATCAACGCTCTTGATCGTGAGATACGAGCTGCGAGCGTCGCTCGGCGTTTCATCGCTGAGCGGGCGCATGATGCTGTATTTCACGGCTTCGGCATTGAACGGTTCGCCGTTCTGGAACGTCACGCCCTGGCGGAGCTTGAACTGCATCGTCGTCGGGTTGATGCGGTTCCACTCGGTCGCCAGGTGCGGCGAGATCGTCTGCAGGTCGCGTTCGAACTTGACGAGCGGCTCGTAAATGTGGCGGAGCTTCGCCTCGTCGGTAGTGGCAACATGGAGTTGCGGGTCGATGCCGTGCGTCGTCAGCTGGTCGATGCCGTAGGAAACGATCAACTCATTCGGCTTATCTCCCTGCGGTTTCCCGATCGGCGGATTGTCGAACTCCGGAATCGGAATACCGCGGACCGGATTGGTGTTGCCGGTCGCGGCGGCCGTGCCGGCCGATCCCGGCGCACTGGTGCTCGACGCGCTGGCGGCGTTGCCGGAGGAGCTGGCGGCAGTACCACCGGTACTGGCGACCTCTGTGGAACCGGAAGAAGATGTGCTGGTTGAATTGCTGCTCTTGCCGCAGGCGGCCAGGACCGCCGCCGCGACGGCGCTCGCACTCGCCCCAACGAATGTGCGCCGGCTCAGATGAATGCTGATGCTCCGCATCTTCTCGAGATATTTGTTCTCGTTTTCCGACATGACAGATCTCCTCCGAATGTCGTTGCGCACCGGTCGTGTCACTCACGACCACACCACGTTGTTCCCCCCTATGCGTTCTCCTCCTGTCGTAGTCCGCCCAGGATTTCCCCGGCGTAGGCGAACGTGATCGGCAAGCCGCCCGTGTGCACGAAGACCACGGTATCGGTCGGGCCGATGGCTCCCGTCCGCACCTGATCGATCAGCGCGGAACACGCTTTCGCGGTATAGACCGGATCGAGGATCAGCGCCTCGGTTCGTCCGAGCAGGCGGATGGCGTCGATCCCTGCTTTCGTCGGCACGCCGTAGCGCTCGCCGACGTATTCGTCATGAACGACGATGTCCGATGGTTCGAGGCGGATGTCGATGCCGAGCAGTTCGGCGGCGCCGTTGGCCGATTTGCACACGCTCGACTCGATGCTCGCGCGGTCGTGGGAAACGCTCACCGGATGAACGACGTATGGTGCGCCGAGCAGCTTTCCGCCCAGCGCCAATCCGGCGGCGGAATTGCCGGCGGCCAGGAAGATATGGGTCGCCGCCGACTGCAGCGCGTTAAGCTGGTCGAGCAGTTCGACCGTCGCACCGAGGTAGGCGATCGACCCGGCGATCATCGAGAATGGATCGTGCGGCACGTTGTAGACGATGTGCCCATCCGCCTCGAGGTCGGCGATCAACGAGTTCAGCAGCAGATCGATGGTGGCTGCATCGTTGTTCGGCGCCTCGATAATTTGGGCGCCCAGGATATGGTCGAGCAGCAGATTACCGTTGATCGGCTCGTCCTTTGCGCTCGGGATCTTGATGATGTAGCTCGTCAGCCCGAACTTCGAGGCGAGCGCCGTGTGCAGGCGCGCGTGGTTGGACTGGGCGACGTTCGTCACCACGAGCGAATCGGCCCCCTTGCGCTTCATATCGCCAAGGCGGTATTCCAGATGTCGCACTTTGTTGCCGCCCAGGGCCAGACCGGTTTGATCATCGCGTTTGATCAGGATGCGTGGCGCGTTCGTACCCAGCGCCGAGCGGAGTCGAGGTGCCTCGTCGAGCGGCGTCGGCAGATAGGCGAGCGGGACGCGCGGCTGCGTTCCGATCAATGCGAGCAGTTCGGCGCGTGACAGGGTGCCCGTGCGTGCTGAGGCGTACGTCATACCGGTCTGACCTCTCACTGTCTCGTCGTTCGGTGGGGACGCGGATTGTCGATCGGCCCACCGACGAACGCTGGTGCGGCTGGATTGCGGCGACGTGCTGACGATTAGAAGGCGAGGCCGTAGCCGTCGCGTCGCGGATCTGCTCCAGCGAAAAACGCCCCGCTGTCCGGATCGATCATGATGCCCTGGCCACCGCCGAAGAACGGGGTCCAGTTGTCCAGCACATTGACCTCATGCCCCTTCTGCCGCAGGCCGTCGAGCACCTCGGCCGGCACGCGCCCTTCAATCGGTAGCTCCATGCCGGTTCCGGTACGGAAACGGGGCGCTTCGATGGCGGCCTGAATGCTGAAGCCGTGGTCGAGGACGTTCATCATCATCTGCGGCGTCGTCTGCATGATGCCGAAGGAGCCGGGCGTGCCGACCATGCAGAAGAGCCGGCCGTCGCGCCAGATTTGCGAAGGCGAGAGGCACATCTCAACTTTCTTGTTCGGCGCGATGACGTTGGGACTTTCGGGATCGAGATCGAACCAGTGGGCGAAGTTGTTGAGCGAGAGCCCGGTCGAGCCATGAACGACGCCGGAGCCGAAACCGCCGCCGAGCGTCTGTGTGCAGGCGACGGCGTTGCCGTCCGCGTCGGCGGTGACGAAGTGCGTCGTGCTCTCGCGCATGATGCTCTCCATGCTGCCGGGCAGGATCTCCTGGGGGAGTTTGTGCGAGGTGAAGCGCTCGCCGCCGCTATAGCCGGCGCGGTCGGGATCGATCAGCGCGCGGCGTTCAGCGGCGTATGACTTCGAGAGGAGTTGCGCGATCGGTGACGCCGGGTCCGGCGCGTAGGTCGTGCGATCGGCCACGGCCAGCTTCATCGCCTCGGCGAGCAGATGGATGTACTGCGTCGAGTTCTGACCGAGTTCGGCCATGTCAAAACCCTCGACAAGATTCAGGGTTTCAAGGTACTGCATCCCGCTGCAGGGGAGCGGTGGGCAAAAAATGTCGTACCCACGATAGTTCGTGGTGATCGGTTCCTGCCAGGTCGGCTCGTAGCTCGCCAGATCTTCTTCCGTGATCAGTCCGCCGTGCGCCTGCGAGAAGCGGGCGATTTCCTTGCCGATCGGACCACGGTAGAAGGCGTCAATGCCACCTTCGACGAGCGTGCGGAAGGTGCGTGCCAGGTCGCTCTGGATGAGGATCTCGCCGGGGGCCGGCGTCTCGCCCTGATGCAAATAGGCGCGGCTCGATGTTTCCCATTGGCGCAAGCGATCACGCGAATTGAGCATGAACTGGCTGTTTTTGATCGTAACCGGGAAGCCGTTCTCCGCCAGGTCGATCGCCGGGGCGAAGACGGCGGAGCGGTCGAGCGTGCCGAAGCGGGCATGCGCCGTGAGCCAGCCGCCGGCGGCACCCGGCACGAGGGGTGAGCGAATGCCGTCGTCTTTCGCGTTGTCGTTCGCGAATTGATCGGGAGTGGCCGCGGCGGGCGCACGCCCGATGTAATCGAGCACGATCGGACTGGTGGCGTTGGCCGTCTTGATCACCATGTAGCCGACGCCGCCGGCACCAGACATGTACGGCTCGACGACGTTCAGCGCCGCCGCGACGGCGACAGCCGCGTCGATCGCGTTGCCGCCACGTTGCAGCATTGCGAGTCCGGCCAGAGATGCCAGGGGATGCGCGGATGCGATGGCCCCATGTCGTCCGGTGACCGCTGGGCGGTGCGCGAGTCCTCGATTCGGCCAAGCCAAAGTGAGCCTCCTTCATCAGCTTCCTCGGGGCGGAGTTGCCCCATGTCCACGTGGCGGCTGTTCGATGTCGTGCAGTCGACCATGACCCGGGGCTGGGATGCGCAATGGAGGATAAGATAAAAGCCAGATACGACTGCACGCGAGACAGAAGTCATGAGTACGAACAGCAGATGATGCTTCAATACTCACGCCTAACGCCGCCCTAAACTCGTTTCCGTGGCGTCGTATGCGAATCGATATTTCACAGTTTCGTTGCGATCTTTTATCTACTATAACCGTCTCAATTTTTGCTGTCAATACCAGGGCGTCCGTGCATGGGCGACGCTCGGTCGTGAAATCGGGCATCCATAGAAACCCAACCCAAATGAACCGTACTTCCATAGTACGATTGTCTCTGGCCAGTAGCCCATCACTCTCATACGGTTAGTTCGGCATGAAATCCGGCGTCGCCTGTTCGGCGTCAACCGGACGCCGAGTCATCGACGAGGTGCAGGCGGCTCGGAGTTGAGCGTGGTTCGCCGCCACGCGAGCCGCGACCGCAGCTATGGAGCGTACTGTATGAAGTATCATCGCCTTCGACTTTCTCGCCGCCGCTTTCTCGGTACGATCGGCGCCGGAGCCGCGGGAGCCGCTGTCTGGTCGATCATGCCCGCGATCGAGCAATCGAACGTTCATCTGGCGAGCGCGGCCCGCTCGAGCCGCCTGATCGCGATGGAAAACGCCCGTAAAGGGAGCCGGAACTGGCGTTCACCTGAGATCGCGCGTTATCGCCGGAGTTCGCACGACCGAGAAATTCCGCCCAAGTGGCGCGGGCGCGGTCCACGCGGTGTCCGAGGCGCGACGCAGGCCGGTGAGGTGTCGGAGGTTGGAGGTTCTACCGCGCCGGACGGGATGGCGCAGTTCATGCAGGTCTCGACGCAGGCGCAGTCACAGCAGAGCAGCTATAAGCCGAATCCGATCTGCGGTTTCGCCGATGCCACGAGTATCAATCACGGCGAAACCATCACGTTCTTCATCAGCACATCGCTCCCCCAGTACCACATCGATGTTTATCGGATGGGCTACTACAACGGCGACGGCGGTCGGCTCATCACCTCGACCCAGAACCTGTCGGGGCAAAATCAAAGCATTCCTCTGCCCGACCCCGATACCGGTATGGTCGAGACCAAGTGGCAGGCTTCGTACCAGCTCCAGACGGGTGCCGATTGGGTGACCGGCGTGTATCTGGCCAAGATGACCGCATCGAACGGCGCCGTCGGCTACATTCCGTTCGTCGTGCGTGATGACAGTTCGACCGCCGACATTCTCTACGAAGTCCCGTTTACGACCTGGCATGCGTACAACAACTGGGGCAGCAAGAGCCTGTACGACTACAACTCGACCAACGGCCGCGCCTATAAGGTCTCATACGACCGCCCCTTCTCCGGCGCCGGTGTTGGCGGCTTTTTCGATGGCGACGCGAATATGATTCTGTTCCTCGAAGCGCAAGGCTACGATGTCGCCTACGCGACGAGTGTCGATCTGCATACAAACCCGAACCTTCTTCAGAATCACAAGATGTTTCTCTCAAATTTCCATGACGAATACTGGTCGAAGCAGATGCGTGACAACGTAACGGCCTTCCGCGATCAGGGGAAGAGCGTCGCCTTCTTCGACTCGAACAATATTTACTGGCAGATTCGCTTTGAAGCATCGAGCAGCGGCAAGCCGAACCGAACGCAGGTCTGTTACAAAGATGCGTCGATCGATCCGGTTGCCAGCTCGACGCCGAGCCTGACGACGGTGCGTTGGCGTGACGAGCCGGTCAATCAGCCCGAAAACGCCTTCTTCGGCGTCATGTGGGACGGCGCCTGGGATAGTTGGGATCAGGCGTTCCCCTGGATCGTGCAGAATGCGTCACACTGGGTCTACACCGGTACCGGACTCCACGAGGGCGACCAGATTCCCGGCGTGGTCGGTTACGAATACGACAAGGTGTGGAATAACGGCCAGGCGCCGTTTAACGTGACGATTCTCTCGAACTCGCCCGTCTCCTATAGTGGCACCAACTCCGTCTCCAACGGTGCGATCTACCAGGCCGCCAGCGGCGCCTGGGTCTTCAATGCCAGCACGAATTTCTGGCCATGGAAGCTGGCGGATACTGATTACGAGGCGCATGGTCCGGATGCCCGTATTCAGCAGATCACGATGAATCTCCTCAATACGATGATTACCGGTCAGTTGCCGTCAGCCAATGGAACGCCGACACCGACCCCGACGCAGGCGCCGCCGCAGAATTATCACGTCTTTGACGGGGCGCTCAGCCTGCACTGGTATGACAAGTCGTGGACAGCCACGGTCAACTACGCGGCGGTTGATCCCAATGGCGGCACCAATCGCGTGATCAGCTACCAGGCGACGTCCGGCTGGGCGGCACTGCAGCTACGCACCGATTCTGACCTCGACTTGACACCGTACGAGAGCTTCAGTTTTGCCATGCAAGCGACGGTCGTGGGCCAGAAGTACGCGGTCTATCTCCGCGATGCGAATTGGAACAACCTGGGCAATGCCCTGCCGCTCAGCAACTACGGGGGCGATCCGGTTCCTGGGCAGTGGACGACCTACATGTTCCCACTCGCCGATCTCAAAGCGAGCGGCGTTGCCATGGGGAATATCGTGATCCAGTCGTTTAGCGGCAGCCCACAGCCGATGGCGTACGTCGCGGCGATCCAGTTCGTCGCGCGTGGTGGCGGGAGCGGTACGCCGACCCCAACCCCGAGCCCCACACCATCGCCGACACCGTCACCCACGCCGAACCCGACGCCGAGCCCGACCCCATCACCCACGCCCAGCCCAACGCCGTCGCCGACGCCGAGTCCGACGCCGAGTCCGACGCCATCACCGACACCATCGCCGACTCCGAGCCCCACACCAACGCCGGGCAAGACGTTCGATGTCTACACGGATGCATTGCCGTCCGGCTGGTTCGACCTCTCGTGGAGCGCGACGGTGAACTACGGCAATACGAACCCGGTCGCGTCCGGCTCGAAGTCGATCAGCTTCTTCGCGACGGCCGGCTGGGCCGGATTGCAGATCTGCTCACCGGGCAACTTCAAGACGAACGATTACACGCATTTGCAGTTCTCGATGCGGGCGAGCCAGGCGGGACAGCTGTATGGCGTCTACGTGCGAGACGCGAACTGGACCAATCTGAACGGCGCGCTTTCCCTGGCGAATTACGGTGGCAGTCCGTCCGCCACCGGCTGGACCACCTACACGATTCCGCTGGCCGATCTGAAGGCGACCAATCTGACGATCAGCAACATCGTGATCCAGTCGCTGAGCGGCTCGAATCAGCCCGCGGTCTTCATCGATAACCTGAGATTCGTGCAGCTGTAGGAGCGGGAAATGGCGGGGGTGAGGGCCCCCGCCCCCCCCGCCTGCCCTAATCGATTGCCAGATACAACAGGAGCGCCGCGAGGAGGACGGGGACCGAGATCATCATCATGATGATGCCGATGCCGAGGATGCCGGTGCCGATGCGCTCCAGGGAGCGGACTGTTTCTCCGCGTCCGATCGCATCCTTACGCAGCTTGCCACTCATCGTCGTTTCTGCCTTTCCGCCGTTGATGCGCCATCTCTCCACGGTATAGCGCGTCGGTGCGCGTGAGACAAGGGTTTACGCATCACGGCCCGGATAGCCATCGAGGCCGACACGAAGGATGTCGATGACTCGCGACAGGTCGGCCTCGTGAATGATGCAGGCGAGGCGTACCTCGCGTTTCCCCAGACCCGGGCTGCCGTAGAAATCGCTCATCGGTGTCACCATAACCGTTTCGCCACCCACCGCGAAATCGGAGAGCATCCAGGCGGCAAAGCGATCGGCATCGTCGACCGGTAGCGTCGGCACGACATAGAAGGCACCATCCGGCCGCCGTACGTCGACGCCGGGGATGTTTGCTAGGCCGTTCACGACCGTCCCAACGCGCGAGCGGTAGGTGTCGACTAATTGGGTCAGATAGTTCGGCGCGGAGGTCAGTGCGGCGCCGGCGGCATGTTGTTCGATGGCCGGCACGGAGAGTCGCAGTTCGGCCAGTTCGAGCGCGGCACGCATCACATCCTGGTTGCGACTGACGAAGCTGCCGATGCGTGCGCCGCACATGTTGAACCGCTTCGACAGACTGTCGATGACGACCACATGGTCTTCGAGACCCGGCAACGCCAGCGCACTCGTGGCTGGAGGGCCATCGAAGACGATCTCGCGATACGTCTCATCCGAGAGCAGAAAGAGTCCATGGTCGCGTGCGAATCCGCCGATGGCGAGGAGGTCATCGCGGGTGTAGACCGTGCCGGTCGGGTTGTTTGGGCTGCAGAGCAGGATAGCGCGCGTCCGGTCGGTGAGACGGTCACGGAAGGCTTCCGCCGCAGGCGGTGCATAGCCGGGGCCAAGCGGGACCGGGACGAGATGCACACCGGAGATCGCGACAACGCCCTTGTACGGGGCGTAATACGGCTCGGGCACCAGAACCTCGTCGCCTGGATCGCAGGTCGTCAGGAACGCCAGGGAGAGCGCCTCGCTCGCGCCGGCCGTCACCAGCAGATCGTCTCGTTCGACTTCGATGCCGTAGCGGCGGTAGTAGGCGACCCAGGCATCGAGCGTACTGGCGATCCCGCGCGATGGTGCATAGGCGAGTCTGATCTGTGGTGCTGAAGCGAGGGCGGCTTCGACTTCGGGCGGCGGAGCGAGATCGGGTTGGCCGATATTAAGGTGATGAACGTGGACGCCACGTTCTTCGGCCGCCGTCGCCAGCGCGGCGAGACGGCGAATCGGCGAAGACGGCAAATCCATTCCCCGTCGCGACGGATGTATTTCAACTACTGGCACGCGTGTACTCCTGTTGCTTACTGCTCGGGCACGATCGGCGCCCAGCGGCAAGCATACCGTTTGTTCCGGGGTGAGCGTATTGCCTCGCACAACGGCGGCGGCTATCGTGTCGGCATACACGTCGATTGCGATGTGATCCGTGAATGGAGCCGAAATGACGACGAGAGATACAGTCGCGACCGCCGCACGGCGTGCAACGCGGCCGACGTTCAAACAGGAAGCGATCGCCAAACGCGGCATGGTTACCTCGAACCATCCGCTCGCCTCACTGGCTGGGACCGAAATGCTGGTGCAGGGAGGCAACGCCATCGACGCGGCGGTTGCGACGATGTTCGCGCTTTCGGTCGTCGAGCCGATGATGACGTCGATCTTCGGTTCCGGATTCCTGACGATTCGCCTGGCCGACGGCACCGTCACCACGATCGACAATTACGGCACCGTGCCGCTGGCGGCTCATGAGTCGATGTTCGAGCCGATTCCCGGCTCGCTCGACAACGACGTTGTCGGTGGGCTGAACGACACCGGCTATCTGTCGGTATCTACGCCCGGAACGTTGCTCGGTTGGGCGACGGCGGTCGAGCGCTTCGGCCGGCTGCCCCTCGCGATGGTGATGGCGCCCGCCATCCGCTTCGCGCGCTACGGCTTTCGCGTCAGCCCATACCTGCGCAGCGTCACCGAGATGTCCCGGGAGGCGCTCGCCCGTTTCCCGGCGAGCGCGGACGTTTTTCTCCCGGGCGGCCGCCTGCCCGAGGTCGACTCGATCATCCGGCGCGGCGATTACGCCAACACGTTGGAACGAATCAGTTCCGCCGGTCCGGACTGGCTCTATCGCGGGCCGCTCGGCGAGCAGGTCGCCGAGGATATGGAGCGCAACCGCGGGCTGATTACGATGGCTGACCTTGAAGGCTATCGCGTCTATGAGCGCATGCCGGTGCGTGGGACGTATCGTGGCTACGAGATCGTTTCCATGGCGCCCGCGTCGTCGGGCGGGACGCACATTATCCAGATGCTCAATATTCTCGAAGGCTTCGATCTGGGCGGGCTTGGCTTCGGTACGGCCGACACCGTGCATCTCATCGCCGAAGCGATGAAGATCGCCTTCGCCGATCGCTTCCGCTACATGGCTGATCCCGAAACGACAAACGTTCCAGTCGACTGGCTCACCTCGAAAGCGTACGCCGCCGAACGGCGCGCCCAGATCGATCCGGCACGGGCGCAAACGTACAGCGCGGCACCGCTGCCCGATGGTGAGGGCCGTTCCACGACGCACTGTTGTGCGATGGACGATGAGGGAAACGTCGTCTCGACGACACAGACCCTCAACAATGGGTTCGGCTCGAAGGTGACCGTACCCGGTACGGGGATGTTACTAAACAACTGCATGCACCTGATGGATCCGAATCCGGGCCGGACGAATTCGATTGCGCCCGGCAAGCGCATCCTCTCGTCGATGTCGCCGACGATCGTGCTCAAGGACGGACAGCCGTTCATGGCGATCGGCACGCCGGGCGGCGTGCGCATTTTCGGTTCGGTCATGCAGGCGATCATCAACGTGATCGATCACGGCATGACGCTGCAGGAGGCGGTCGAAGCACCACGGCTCTGGGATCGGGGGCCGACGCTGGAACTCGAAACCGGTTTCGCCGATCTGCCCGTGCTTCGTGCGGAGCTGGAGCGACGGGGACACACGATCGAAACGCCGCTGAAAGTGGCTGGTGGCATGAACGGCATTCTCGTCAATCAGGCGACCGGCCTGCTCCATGGTGCCGCTTGCTGGCGGGCCGACGGTGCCCCCATGGGTTTCTCCGGCGGCGATGCCCGGCTCGACGAAGTCAGCGACGCCGGCATCCCAATGTAACAAGGCATCGATCTCTCGCCGAGACGCAGCGTGCGCTCCAGACGTTTCGCTGCGTCTTTGCGCGATGAATCGGTCTGGCGCTACGTCCAGAGCGTGACCAGCTCGCTGAGCGGACGTCGCGGGCGGCGTTTTGGGTCGGCGGCCGCGTGGCCGAGCGGAATGAGCGCGTGTGGGATGTGGTTTGACGGCAGCCCGAGCGCATCGCGCACGACCTCAGGGCAGAAGAGCGGCGCGCACATCCAGCCACCGTCGATACCAAGCTGGTAGGCAGCGAGCAGCATGTTTTGCACGGCCGCGCCAAGGCTCTGAATCGCCATCAACAACTCAGCATGCTGGCGCGTGTCATCGGGGTAACGGTCGAGGTCATCCGTGACGAGCGACACGAGGATGAGCACCGGCGCTTCGAGCATCCTCCGGCGGGAGCCCGCTAGCCGCGCGGCGACGACCTCTGGTTCCTGCCGGTCCATTTCAAGGTTTTCTTGCCAGCTGCCGGCCATGGCATCGGCCATCCGCTCGCGGATCGCCCGGTCTTGCAAGACGGCGAAGCGCCAGGGCTGGGTGCCATGGGGTGATGGTGCCCAGCGTGCGGCCTCGAGCACCTGTTCGATCAGCGCACGGGGCAGCGGATCCGGCCGCATGCGTCGTACGGAACGACGACCGCGAACAAGCTGTTCAAAGGTCACATCTCGCGGCAGCGGCATCTCTTCGGCGTCAATATCAGCGCTCATGCTGCTCCTTGGCACACGCAAACGAAAACGTCTGCCGCGAGTCTAGCGCGGTGAGCGCTCCCCCGTCACCCCGCGCCGTGCTGCCGTCAGCCGTGCCCCAAATCTTCACTCTGAACCGGGGTGAGTTGAAAGAAATTCCCAAGCCGTGACCTTAGAACGACTGCGGTCGCTCGTTGTTCCGCCATCGTGAGAATCGCTCTGAATTGTGACGTATTACACAATCCATGTATTGCACAATGATCATTGTGGGAGTAGTATGGAGGTGCACGATTGCCAGTCTCATACACGAACGTTCTGGAGGGCACCATGCTCCGCCACGAATCTCCGACGGTCGATCATATCCTTACCCATCTCTGCTCGAAAGGTCTCTACGGCGATGTCGCCGAATGGTGCGAAATGCGCAACGACTGCGTCTTCGTCGTCACCTGCCCTGACTGCGGCGAAATGTTTACGTTGGATGAGGATGAATACGACGCGCTGGTACGGATCAGCCACGAGGAACCGCGTGCCTGCGGCATCCTGCCGCTTGTTTAGTCCGGTTTGTGCGGAACGAGCGGATCGTCGTGATCTGAACGGCCGTTCGCCACGATCTGGGTGCCCCGTGCCCGCCGGATCTTCTCCGATACGCGACTTATTGTTGTAATTGCCTGATCGGCGGCGGCCTTGAGTTCCGCGATCTCGTTCCCCGTTGGCTCATCTTCGGCTCGATTGGCCGGCAGCGGCCCGAAGCGATATACGCGCGCGGCGGCGTCCAAACGTTCGTACGCCGCACCCAATGCATCGTTGCCCACGAGGACGCCGGTGAAATTCGCGAGCGGCACCGCTTCGATCGGTTCGTCGCTCCAGCCGAGATCAACGACGAACGTCTGCAAATAGGGCCGGCTGAATTCGCTCAGTGCCGTGATGAGCTCGGGTGACGCATCGCGATCGACGAGCGCGATGTCGACCGTCGAGAGGGTACGTGTCAGCCATTCGGCCAGAGCGAAGCCCCTCCGCTGATCAACGGTCTGGTAATGGAGATCGGGGAAGCGTTCGCGAAAGGCGCTGAGTCCACCGGAGCGCTCACGCCGCAAAAGCGCGTGCAAGGCGGGGTTGCCGCGCGGCTCGAAGAACGTCGCGACGTTCGCGCGCTGTTGCAGGTGTCTGCCAACAGCGCGCCAGAAGTGGGCTCCGGGGTTATCGACGCTGGAAATGATTGAGACGGTGAAAATCGCCCAGCGGAGTCGCTCGCCGCTCATCGTGCCGCCCTACGAGGCGTGACTTTTGGCAAACGTGTTCCCTCCGGAGCGCGAAAAGCGCATACGCCAGACGCCCGTCAGCGCCTCGGTCACGATATTCGCGTTCATCTTGGACTGACCGGCCCGACGCTCGTGGAAGGTGATCGGTACTTCGATCACCTGAAAGCCGGCCAGATGTGCGCGGTAGGTCATTTCGATCTGGAAGGCGTAGCCGGTCGATTCAATTGAATCGAGATCGAGCGCTTCCAACACCGTGCGCCGGAAGCATTTGAAGCCGCCGGTCAGGTCATGGTAGTCGAGGCCGAGAATGAGGCGGGCATATGTCGAACCGCCCTGACTGATGATACGACGCGCGCGCGACCAGTTGAGCGTCTTGCCGCCCGGCACATAGCGTGAACCGAGCACGAGGTCGGCGCACGACGTGGCATCGGCGAGACGCGGCAGTACGAGGGGATCGTGAGAGAAATCGGCGTCCATCTCGCAAATGAGGTCGTAGTCGCGGGCCAACGCCCAGCGAAAGCCGTCAAGATACGCGGTACCCAGGCCGAGCTTGCCGGCGCGGCGCAACAGATGGACACGGCCGGGGAATTCACGTCCGATCTGCTCGACGAGCTGCGCGGAACCATCCGGTGAATTGTCGTCGACAACCAGGACATCAAAGCGTGAGTCGCGCAGCACCGCCGGAATGAGCGCGCTCAGGTTTTCACGTTCGTTGTAGGTCGGCACCACCGCGAGCGCCGTGGTCGTCCGCGAACGCGGTTTTTTCTCGACATATTCCAACAGATCGACCAATTCAGATACGTCCCTTCGAAGCTGGCGATTGTTGCCAGTAGCCGCGTCGGGGGGTAAAGTGGAATTGAGCAATGATCACCGACGCGTTGCCGATCGACGGAGCCGTTTGCGAATTATCAGCGAGATCTCCTCCCGGTTTCCCCGCCACACATGAATGGCGGTCGGTGTAACCGAAATCGCGATGATCAACACGATGATTGGCAAGAGATAGCGGTCGATGTTCGGGATAAGACTTCCGAGGAAGTAGCCCGCAACCGAGACGCCAACCGCCCAGAGAAAGCCCCCCAGGATGTTGAAAAACGCGAAGCGCGCATAGCGCATTTCGGCCGCTCCCGCCACGATTGGCGTGAACGTGCGTACGATTGGCAAGAAACGCGCCAAGACAAGCGCCTTGCCGCCGTGGCGTGTGAAAAACGCCTCGGCACGTGCGAGATATTCCGGTTTGAAAAAGGTCGATTCGGGCCGTTGAAAGAGGCCGCGCCCGACGCGTCGTCCAAAGCCGTAACCGACGGCGTCGCCGACCACCGCCGCCACAAAAGAAAGCGGTGCCAATATCCAGATCGAGAGATAGCCCTGCGATGCGAGGAATCCGGCTGTAAAGAGCAGGCTATCGCCCGGCAGGAAAAAGCCGATAAGTAGACCGCTCTCGGCGAAGACCATGACGGCGACACCGATGTAGCCGACCGTCTTGATAAGAGCAATGAGATCGAAATGGGGCATGAATTCTCCTCATTAGCCGCGTGGCTCGTGTGGGGAGTCGCGTGAAGCTGCTGGGGAGGAATGAGATGTCCCACCGCAATACCGGCCGGAACCGATAGATGACCGCCGATCACGGTGTATGTCGGTGCGTCACGTCCGTGCCATCGGTCTACTACCGCGTACCGCTGGGAACGTACGTCGTTCCTCGTGGCACGAAGGCGGAGTATACACGGACGAGCCTTAACGTGTGTCGCGGTCGTTCCGACCATGATCACGATCGATTTCCACATACCGACGGATACCCGGGTGACCAAGCACCTTATACGTTCGCCTGCGAACTGCACCGGGTCAGATGCGGCCGACTGCGACTGGCGCATACCCACCCGTCCAAATCATAGCCAGACCAACATTAACACAGCATGAATTGGGCATGGTATTTTCGTCTGCTCAAACAGCAGTGGGCACTTGTGCGAGGCTGCGCTCCGCAAGATACGGTTGCCGAGGGCACTGTCGCCGCCGGCGCCGTGTGTCGTCAGCGCAGTTCGTGACGCCTGACCTTCCAGAGCTTGTCGAGTTGGTCGTTGATTTCGTTCAGTCGTCGTCGCGTTGCGCGGCTGTCATCGAAACGCGTCAGTGTGCTGAGGAGTTGGCGTCGCTCATCTGACAGATGTTCGATCTGGGCCAGCACCATTGTCCGCATGCGGATCGGCTCAAGCTCGCGAAGCGATTGCATTTCATCGATCATTCGCACGACCTCCGTGATCGTGGCGCCCGCTGCGGGGCGTCGAATGTGTCTAACTCTTGCTGGTCCGGCAGCATCGCGTTCCGCAAAGAGTTGACATCAGACAGTAGCAACTGGCGTGCCACGATATGTACGGACACTGTCTGGGGTCAGGCATTAAGCGCCGGAGAGGCTGCGCGGTGCTCGGAAGGGCCGGCTCGTTCAGCCGCCGAAGGCGATAGCGAGAACGCCCAGGATGATCAGCGCGGAGGCCGCGATCTGACCTGAGCGAAGCCGTTCGCGGAGGACGAAGACCCCCAGGAGCATGCCGAAGAAGATGCTGATTTCACGGAGGGGTACGACGTAGCTGACGTTGCCGAGGCGGAGCGCCGACAGGACGATGAAATAGACGCCCATCGGCAGCAGCCCACCGAGCAGCACCGAGCGCCGGTTGAAGCGCCATTCGCCGATAAAGGCAGCCCGGCGGCGGGTCAACACGTAGGGTGCGAGGCCGATGGCGGCCGTCAGGAAGATCATGTAGACATAAACAAGCGGGTACACGTGGCCGACTCCTGCCTTATCGATGAGCGAGTAGGAGGCGATGCCACAGCCGGCCGCGATGGCGAAGAAGAGACCACGCCGGTTGCTCAGTTCAAGCGTGACACGCCGGGCGCGCAGGCTATCAAGTGCCAGCAGAACCAGCGCCAGGAAGATCGCCGCAATGCCCAAGCCGCCCGCCAGCGACGGTATCTCGCCGTAGATCGGTGCCGCCAGGATCGCGACGAGAAGCAGGCCCGTGCCGCGCGCCACCGGATAGGTGAGCGCCAGCGCGCCATTGCGGTACGCCTCGGCCAGCGAGAGGTAATAGAAGATCTCGCAGATCGTTGAGAGTACGAGGAACGGCCAGCCGGCGTGCGGGATCGGATGACGATGCAGCGCGATCAGCGCCGGAATGCCATAGACCACAATGCTGACCAGGTGAAATGAGAACATGAAGGCGAGCGGATCGCTGCTCCGCTTCGCCAGCAGGTTCCAGATGGAATGGAAAACGGCTGAGAGAACGACCAGCCCGACCGCGAGTGATTCCATGGCGAGCTGGCCGTTCCGTTCCTATCCGTTTAGATATTTCAGCGCGCTGGCGACCATCACTTTGACGCCGGTTGCCATGGCGTCTTCGTCGATATCGAAGCGCGGATGATGCGGCGCGTAGATCTTCCCCTGCTCCGGATTGGCGATGCCGAGATTGAACATGCAGGTCGGGACTTTCTGAGCCACAAAGGCCATGTCTTCGCCACCCATGCCCGGCTTGCGTTCGAAGACGTTCTCGGCACCGAGCACATCGGTGGCGGCGGCGCGCACGAGTTCGCTCATCTCCGGGTCGTTATGCAGCGCCGGGTAGCCGCGCAGGTAGGCGACCTCGACTTCGGCGCGCATCGCCAGTCCGATACCGGCCGCGATCTCCTTGACACGCTTCTCGATATGATCGCGCACCTCAGGTGAATACGTACGCACGGTGCCGTTCAGGACGGCGGTGTCAGGAATGACATTCGGGGCGCCGCCGGAGTGGATCATGCCGAACGTGATCACCGCTTGCTCAAACGGATCGATCTCGCGACTGACGATCGTTTGCAGCAGGAGCAGGATCTGTGAGGCGACGATCGTCGAATCGACGCTCATATGTGGCCGAGCCGCGTGCCCACCGACGCCATGTACGGTGATCTGCACCCGATCGGACGCGGCGCTGGAAAAGCCGCCCGAGACGCCGATCTGTCCGGCGCGCCAGAGTGGACTGACATGCAGTGCGACGGCCGCGTCGACCTTCGGATCGTCGAGAATCTTGTCGTGAATCATCGCGACCGCTCCGCCCGGCCCTTCCTCGGCCGGCTGGAACATCAGTTTCACGGTGCCGTCGAACTGATCGCGGCGGGCGTTCAGCATCTCGGCGACGCCCATCAGAATCGTGGTGTGTGCGTCGTGGCCGCAGGCGTGCATCACGCCCGGTTTGGTCGACTTATACGACACATCATTCAATTCATCGATCGGCAGCGCATCCATGTCGGCGCGGATGAGTAAGACTTTGCCCGGCTTGCGTCCCTCGATCGTGCCGAGAATGCCGGTGCCGCCGGTCGTCGGGCCTGGCGTGATGCCGGCCGCCTTCAGCTGCTCGGCATCGATATAGAGCGAACGTCCATCGCCGCCAACGCCGGTTCGGTGTTTGATGCCCAGTTCATTGAGATGCCCGGAGACCAGGCGCGACGTATTGTTCTCCTGCAGCGAGAGTTCCGGGTTCATATGCAGGTAGCGGCGCGTCTCGCGCATCCAGCTATCAAGCTCAGGACTGACTTCGATCGGGCTGATGTCCGCCAAGTGGCGTTCCTTCCTAGCTATTCAGATACTTCAAGGCGCTCGCGACCATCACCTTGACGCCGCAGGCGAGGGCGTCTTCGTCGGCATCGAAGCGCGGGTGATGCGGAGGGTAGATGATGTCGCGCGCCGGATCGGCGACGCCGAGGCCGAACATGCAGGTCGGCACGCGCTCGGCGACGAAGGCGAGATCTTCGCCCGCCATGCCGGGTTCGCGTGTGAAGACGTTGTCCGCACCGATCACCTCGGTCGCGGCTTCTCGTACGACATCGACCATCGCCTCGTCGTTGCGCATCGTGGGGTAGCCGCGCAAGTAGATGACGTCGGCTTCGGCGCGCATCGCCTTCGCCATGGCCGGGACCATCTCGCGAATGCGGCGCTCGATCAGATCGCGCACTTCGGGCGAGTGCGTGCGCACGGTGCCGTTCATCTCGGCACTGGCCGGGATGACGTTACCAGCGATGCCACCGTGCACCGCGCCGATCGTGACGACCGCCGGCTGGAACGGATCGACCTCTCGCGAGACGATCGTTTGCAGCGCGATCAGGATATGCGCGGCGACGACCATCGTATCGACGGCTGCCTGCGGCCGAGCGGCATGCCCACCGACGCCACGTACGACGATCTTGAGCGTATCGGCGGCCGCGTTGACCGGGCCGGCGCGCAGCGCGATCTGTCCGGCGCGAATGCCGACGCCGACATGCAAGGCGAGCGCCGCATCGACCTTCGGGTCCTCCAGAATCTTGTCGTTGATCATGGCGACGGCGCCGCCGGGGCCCTCTTCGGCCGGCTGGAACATCAATTTCACCGTACCGTCGAACTGATCGCGCAGGCCGTTCAAGACCTCGGCCACGCCCATGAGGATCGTCGTGTGCAGGTCATGGCCACAGGCATGCATCACGCCCGGCCGGGTCGACTTGTAGGGCACGTCGTTTTGTTCGTCGATGGGGAGCGCGTCCATGTCGGCGCGAATGAGCAACACCTTACCCGGTTTGCGCCCTTCAATAATACCGAGGATGCCGGTGCCGCCGGTTGTCGAGCCAGGCGTAATGCCGGCGGCTTTCAATTCGTTTGCATCCATGAAGAGCGAGCGGCCATCGCCGCCGACGCCGGTTCGATGCTGGATGCCAAGCTCCTTGAGATGCCCGGAAACGAGTCGCGATGTATTGTTTTCCTGTAGCGACAGCTCGGGATTCATATGCAGGTGGCGGCGGGTTTCGCGCATCCAGGCATCGAGTTCCGGCGTAACCTGGGCGAGATCACGGATCGACATATTCCTTGCTCCCTAACTGTTGAGATAGCGCAGCGCCGCCGCGCTCATCACTTCGACCCCGACCGCCAGCGCGTCTTCGTCAAGATCAAAGCGCGGGTGATGAACCGAATACGTGATGCCGCGTTCAGCGTTGGCGACGCCGAGGCGGAACATGCAACTCGGCACCTTCTGCGAGACGAAGGCGAAGTCCTCTCCGCCGAAGGTCGGTTCGAGACCAACGACGCGGTCGGCGCCGAGACGCTCGGTCGCCGCCTCGCGTACGATCTCGGTCATCGTTTGGTCGTTGGTGAGCGACGGGTACCAGCGGAGATAGTTCACGTCCGCTTCGGCGCGCATCGACTCGGCGACGCCTCGGGCGATCTCGCCGATTCGTCGTTCGATGTGATCCTGGACGTCATCTTTGAAGGTGCGCACCGTGCCTTCGAGGCGGGCGCTGGCGGGAATGATGTTGTTTCGCGTGCCGGAGTTGATGGCACCGAACGTGACGACCGCCGAATCAAACGGGTCGATCTCACGACTGACAATCTCCTGCAGCGCGACCAGGATATGCGCGCTGACGACCACCGGGTCGACTGCCTGATGCGGAAAGGCGGCATGCCCGCCGACGCCGCGCACCGTCACGCGCATCACATCGCCGTTCGCCATCAGCGTGCCGGAAGCGACGCCGATCGAGCCGACCGGAATTTGGTTATCGACATGCAACGCTAGTGCGGCATCGACCGGCGGGTCATCGAGTATCCCGTCGTGAATCATGGCGAGTGCCCCAGCCGAGCCTTCTTCACCGGGCTGGAACATGAGCTTCACCGTGCCGTCAAACTGATCGCGCAGCCCGTTGAGCAGTTCAGCCACGCCCATGAGAATCGTCGTGTGGGCATCGTGGCCACAGGCATGCATGACGCCCGCTTTGGTCGAGCGGTACGGGGTATCGTTCTGCTCGTCGATCGGCAGTGCGTCCATATCGGCTCGAATCAACAGCGTCTTACCGGGAGCCCGTCCTTCGATGGTTGCCAGAAGGCCAGTGCCGCCGCTGGTCGGCTTCAATTGAAAGCCGGCTGCTTCGAGCACCTTTGGATCGGCCAGATACGGTCGACCATCGCCGCCGACGCCGGTCCTGTGCTTAATTCCCAACTCTTTCAGGTGTCCCGAGACGAGGCGAGCGGTATTCGTCTCATCTAGCGAGAGCTCCGGATTCATATGGATGTAGCGGCGCGTCTCGCGCAGCCAGGTATCCAGCTCCGGAGTGATCTCGATCCGGTCGATCACGCTCAAACGGTCATCCTTCCTCACGTGCGTCCACATCGCATAATGGCGGCATCATAGCAGATCGACCTATGCAATCCGGGCCGGCGTTGATGGACGACGTGAGACGAACGAGAACGATTCGCATGGTAGGATGAGCGACGGAGCGAAGTCGCGGCCGGTGCGGGCGCCGGACAGCACCACGGGAGTGGTATGAGTCTCGATCTCTTGACGCAAGTTCTCGCAATCATCTTCATCAACGTCATTTTGAGTGGCGATAACGCGCTGGTGATCGGCATGGCGTCGCGGACGCTCCCGCCGAGACAGCGGCGCATGGCGATTATTCTGGGCGGTGCCGGGGCGATCGTGTTGCGGATCGTCTTTACGGCCGTCGCGGCGATTTTCCTCCACGTACCATTGCTCGAGGCAGCCGGTGGCCTCGTCCTCGTTTGGATCGCCTACAGGCTCCTGAACGAAGGCGACGATGCACACGATTTCCAGTCCGGCGATTCGCTCGTGTCCGCGATTCGAACGATCATCGTGGCCGATGCGGTCATGAGCCTCGATAATATGCTGGCGGTCGCGGGGGCAGCCCATGGCAGCATCGAACTGCTCCTCTTTGGCCTGGGTGCGTCGATGCCGTTTATCCTGATCGGGAGTAATTACCTGGCGCGCCTGCTCAACCGCTTCCCGTGGTTGATGATCGGTGGGGCCGGGGTACTGGCCATCACCGCCGCGAGTATGATCGCTGATGACAAGCTGGTGAAGGGCGCGATCGATGACAGTCTTCACCTGCCGTTGCTGATCCTTCTTTCGATCGTCGGTCTGGTTATCATCCTGACGCCGACCGTGGTGCACTGGCGGCGCGACCGCCAGGACGCCAACGCGGCAAGCAGTCGTCAGGCGAGCAGCCAGCATCCGCTGTAGATGGTTGAGGACGGTTCGTCGCCATGACACAGAGCTATTTCGAAGAAGTCACGCTATTCGACCTGAGCCGGATCTACATCGTCGTGCCACGTGAAGATGGGCTCGGCACGATCAACCTGACCGTGGCACAGATGTCGGATCGCCAGTTTCGTGAGTGGTCGAAGGCGAAGGCCGATCTCGAAGGGGTCAAGATGATCGTGCCGGTGGGCCGAATCGGCCTCGAAACGCGAGTCTACATGCTCAACCGGCTGATCCAGTCCGGTGTCCGCATCTACCGCATGCCCGCGATCTAGGACGCTTCGCCAACGGCGAGGCCGAGCCAACCCAACAAACGCAATTACCCTGTCGTCATTCCCAGCATCCCGGGGCATGCTGAGCCTCCCGGCCACGCTGCGACTCCCCTGTCACTCTGAGCCGCAGCGAAGAGTCTCGTTATCGTCACCCTGACGTTATGTCTGCGGGGAACGTGTGAGAGATTCTTCGCTGCGGCTCAGAATGACAGACGATGGACCGGGAAGTGACAGGCTATCGAGAGGGGACTCTTCGCTGCTGCTTAGCTGCGCGCCAGATTCTTCAGGACAAAGAAGAGATTGGCCGGGCGTTCGGCCATACGACGCATGAAGTACGGGTACCACTGGCGGCCGAACGGTGTGTAGACGCGCACGTTGTAACCCGCTTTGACAAGCTGTTCCTGTAAATCGCGGCGGATGCCGTAGAGCATCTGGAACTCGAAACGTTCGTTGGGGATGTGATGGCGCGCTACGTAGTCGCGCGCCGCCTCGATCAGCGTCTCGTCGTGCGTGGCAATCGCCGGATAATTTCCCGCTTCGAGGAGTTGCTCCATCTCACGGCGATAGGCGGCATCGACCGTCTCTTTGCGTGGGTAGGCAACGGCCGGCGGCTCGGCGTAGGCGCCTTTGACCAAGCGCACGCGCACCTTGCGCTCAATCGCCTTCTCGACATCGAGTCCGGTACGATAGAGATACGACTGCAAGACGATGCCGACGTGATCTCCAAATTCCTCATGCAGGGCGTAGAAAATCTCGAGCGTGCGCCGGGTATACGCGGCGCCCTCCATGTCGATACGCACGAAGGTATCGAGGTCGCGGGCGCGTTCG
Organism: uncultured Thermomicrobiales bacterium; assembly: GCA_937891245.1. GTDB lineage: Bacteria > Chloroflexota > Chloroflexia > Thermomicrobiales > Thermomicrobiaceae > CALAGB01. Next base: position 23,049 of record CALAGB010000144.1, read on the forward strand.
AGCACCGGTCGCAGGTTGGTGTGGCAGAGGTCATCGGAGATATCGAGGCCGAGCATCGTCAGCTTGAGCGACAGGGTGCTGTTCAGCTTGGCGCTGTCGATGCCGTCGAGCATCGTCAGATACTGCTGTGATGCAGCGGCGGCTTCGGCTTCGCCGCGGACGTTCTCGCCGAGCGCGTCAAGCGTCACCGAAAGGCCGGCTTCATTCTGGCGCCGCACGACTTCGAGCGCTTCCTCGAACGTTTCGCCGGCCACGAAGCGGAGCGCCAGCCCTTTGGATATGCTGTTCTCCCGGACGAGATGGCTGACTTTCTCATTGCCGGCCAGCCCGAGCATGATCGACCTGAGCATCGTTGAACGCCGGTTCCTTTCCTATGACGCGAGTGCGCGCCTCATTCGCAGTTTAGCACGCGAACAGCACGCGCTCGTGGAGCGAACGTCGCATACGAACATCAGTTCGGATAGAATTGGTGGATTGAAAACGACGCCCGAGCGTGAGGTCGCATGGCAGATCGCATCGTCACCCAGATCCGTGACAGTCTCTATGACCTGATCCCGCTGTCGGCGGCGGGTGTCGCGCTGATCGAAACCGCGGAATTCTTACGGCTCGATCGCATTCAGCAACTCGGCTTCGTTAGCAAGGTCTGGCCCGGTGCCAAGCATTCGCGCTTCGAACATTCACTCGGCGTTTACTTCCTCATGCGAGAGGCGTTGGCCGCGCTACAGCGTGTGTACGGGCCGGATTGGGTGAGTGACCAAGCACGACGAACCGCGTCGGCCGCGGCGCTCCTGCACGACATCGGCCACTATCCGTTTAGCCATGCCATCGAGGAGCTTGGCCCACCCGTCCTCTCGCACGAGGAGGTGGGTCGGAGCATTATCGAGCAGGGCGACATCGCCGCCATCTTGACGAACGTCTGGCAGGTCGATCCGTCGCGGGTGGCCAATTTCATCAACCCGCGGGGCGAGTTGCCCGACGAGGATCGACTGCTGCGTGGTCTGTTGAGCGGCGCGCTCGACGTCGACAAACTCGATTACCTGCCGCGCGACGCGCGTAACTGCAACGTGCCGTACGGTGGGGTCGATACGCCGCGCCTGCTCGGCGCGCTACGGGTGGCTGAGATCGAGGGACGGCAACAGATCGTCGTTAGCGACAAGGGGATCAGTCCACTCTACTCGTTAATCAACGCCCGGCAGGAGATGTTCGATAACGTCTACTGGCACCACACGAACCGCGCCTGCATGGTGATGCTGCTGCGCGCCGTGCAGGACGCACTGCTGGCCGGTTGCCTGTCCTCGGATTCGCTGACCCGACATGATGACAGTTCGCTGACGCAGCTTCTCAGCACCGATGCCATGCCGGATTCGACACGCGAGCTGATCGGGGCCTTGCAGACGCGGCGTCTCCACAAGCGCGCGGTCGAAATCAGCGCGCGTGCCGGAGACCTCTTCGGGCACCTCAATGCGCTCTACCGCGATCCCAACCGGCGTCGCGCCGTTGAGCTTGGCATCGCACGACAGCTGGAAGCCGACCTCGGCTGCCCGGTTGCGTCGCACGAAGTCTTGATCGACATCCCGAAGCCGGAGCGCTGGCGGACCGACGTCTGGGTCAGCTTCGATCGGCCACCAGTCGGCTTCCAGAGGCTGATGCCGTGGGTCGACGTCGTTGGTCTCGGCGACGAGGACCTGAAGCGCTACGAAGAGCACCGCCGGGTCATCCGCATCGTCACGACCGAACGGTTGCGAGCAACCGTCCGGCGCGACTGGGAGCGTCTGCTGTACCCGCTGATCGGAGGCGCGTTCTAGGGCGGCCTACGGCCAGACGGCACCCTGGGTCGCACCATGATTGGTGTCGATGTCGTACTGGTCGCTGATCTGCTGGATCACATTGATCGCGGATTGCGCGGCAGCTGCCGCGTTGGCGCACGATGCAGCGGCGATCGCATCTCGAACGTTCGGCGCGTTCTGGATCACCCGGACAGCGTGCCCATCCTCATGTGTGGCGAGCGCTTGGGTAAACGTTGTCCAACGGTCAACCAGACCGGGTGCCGCGTTGGCGGGCGGTGTCCAGTGCGGAAACGCGATCGTGATGCTGTAGGTGATTTGTACGTTGGTTGGGTGGCAGACGCCGCCTGTTGTCGTCTGATTCCAGCTCCAGTGGAACTGCCAGGAAGTATTCGCGGCGAACTCGGCGCCGGCCTGAGCCATGCCCGCGCGAAGCTCGTCGTCCGTCGACCCATGCACCTCGTAATACTGGAAATTGGCGTGCTGGAACGTCAGCGAGCCGATCGTCGCGGCGGTTGGCGCCGGGTCTTGTACGACATTGGCGTTCGCTGGCGACGACGTGATCGTGATTTCCGGCGGATTCGAGGTGGCCGACTGCGGCAGCGCCATCTTGCCGTAGCGCCACTGATAGTAGTGAAGCCCGACGTTGCCCGCTTCGACCGTCCAACCATCCGGGTTGCTCGGAGTATAGGTGAGCACGCGCCGCTCGAACACCTGGACGAGAACCTGCTTCTGCACGCCGCCGACCAGCACATTGGTCCAGTAGGGCTCGGTCAGCGGGTAGCCGGTGGCGTAGAACGGATTCTCAAAGAGTTTCGCGGTAACGTACTTGCCACTCTGAGAGACGGTGCCGTTGCTGTTCATGAACTGCCAGAAGACCGACGCGACCGTGTGCTGGGTCGGCGATCCGCCATCGACCGCCGTCACATCGTACCGCGCAAGCTGCTGGTTTGTGCCGATATTCCCAGCGCGGTTGACGGTCTGAATAATCGTCCAGCCGTTGGGAGTCGCTCCGGCGTTCATCAGCGTGTTGAACGTGGAATAGGTCGGTCCGTTCGGATCGCCGGCGTCTCCGGCGACGTTGATTTGAGCCGGCCGGCGCGACTGGAACGTGTCGTCGCCCGTTTGCATTTGACCGGTGATCAACTCTTTCGCGAGGAGGCCATTGGTAACGTACCAAACCGAGGATGTGTCGCCATTCGGGTGGGTGATTTCCATCCGCGTCTTATCGAAATACTGCACCTCGCGTTGGCCGTTCGGTGACTGCGCGTACGATTCCGAGAATGGCGCACCGTCGGCGGATGGTCCCCACATCCAGGTCCGGTTCACCTGCTTGGCCGCGACGGGCTGGTCGTCATGTGCCCAAACGTTGCCGAAATACGCTCCGGTGTTCGCTGACGCGGCGACCGGCATGACACTGGCGAGCCACAAACCGGCCATCGCGATGGCCGCCGAAACCTGGGCGATTCTCCCCAATATCGGAACCTCCCGTACCGCGAAAATCCGTGTCTCGTAGACACCGATTGATCTTTCCGCGTTTTGGCGGTCGGTTCAACACAGTATTTGTCGGTACTCCTAGTGCTTTCTTCCTAGACCGACGATTGTTAGGACCGTGGTACTGGGAATCGGCGCGAAAACGCGATGTAGACGCAAAAAATGCGCCGCGCGCGAAGCGCTCGGACGGATGCCGGGCGTCGGTTTAGGGGAGCGGTTGGGAGGCGGCTTTAGGAGACGGCCGCGCCGGCCGTTTGATTCACGAGTGCATGTTCTTTGATCAACGCCTCGGCCTGCTGCGGGGTGAGTCCACGCAGGCTGCCGGCAAACTGCTTGTTTTGAGTATAGAGCCGGATGTCGAAACCGGTGGCTTCGTCTCGCTCGGCTGCTGCCCAGAAGTCATAGAGATTCGGTAGGAAGCTGAAGCCGGTCGCCTCGACTCGAAACAGCGCCACGCCGCGACCCTCGAGGTAGGCGAGTGGCTCGCCGAACCAAACGCGGGCATCGCCGGTCGATTCAATCGCCGCTTTGATTTCGTCGTAGTGATGCGGCACCGAGCGGAGCGTGAAGAGCCAGGCGCTGGCCATCTCGGGCGTATCGCGCTTCGGCTGAACCGGAGACCACTTTTGCTTGCGCCAGAAGTTGTACATGTCGTCGCCCCTCCAGGTTCATCCGCTGCATCCGCGTTCCTCAAGCGATGCGCACTTCGCATTGTACGTGAGGCAGCCTGGCGCGTCACGTTTCGGCGGCGTTGGGATCGCAAAAAGGCGTGGTAGACTAGGGCACTGTTGGGCGATTTGCCCTGGCCCCGCTTTCAATTCGGTGAGTGGGGAGACGAAAGAGAAACGACGGTGAGCATTCAACTCAAACGACCGGAGCAGCTCCAGACGATGCGCGATGCCGGTCGCATTGTCGCTGAGACGCTGCACATTTTGAAAGCCGAAGTACGACCGGGCATCACGACCGGGGAAATCGACGCGATCGCCGAGAAGAACATTCGGCGGCACGGCGCGGTCCCATCGTTCAAGCATTACCGGGGCTTTCCGGCGTCGACCTGCATTTCGGTCAACGACGAAGTCGTCCACGGCATCCCCGGCAAACGGGTGCTGAACGACGGCGACATCGTCAGCATCGATACCGGTGCCCGTTATCGAGGCTATCACGGCGACGCCACCATCACCGTCCCGGTCGGCACGATCAGTGATGAGACCGCGCAACTTGTGCGCGTCTGCTACGAATCGCTCGATCTCGGGATCGCGGCGGCTCAAGTCGGCCATCATCTGACTGACATCTCGTCGGTCATCCAGGACTACGTCGAAGCCGCCGGTTTCGCGGTCGTGCGCGATCTCTACGGTCATGGTATCGGCCGCGCGCTCCACGAAGAGCCGATGCTGCCGCACTACGGACCGCCCGGTCATGGACCCGTCCTGCGTTCCGGCATGGTGATCACCATCGAGCCGATGATCGTCGCCGGTAATCCCGCGACGCAGACGCTGCGTGATAACTGGACGGTCGTCACGCTCGACGGCTCCTGGGCGGCACAATTCGAGCACACCGTCGCCATCACCGAAGACGGACCGGAAGTTCTGACGAGCTTCCCGTAGGGTAGGCGGAACGTTAGAGCAGGCGCCGGTCGGGGGTGAGGGCTGCCGGCTTGCTCCGGCGCCGGATGCGCGTGGCAATTCCGAGACCGGCCAGGATGAGGGCGACGCCGAGGATTGTGCGCGGTCCGACCGCTTCATTGAGCAAGAGCCAGCCCCAGAAGACTCCGACCACCGGGATCAAATAGGTTCCAAACGAGGCGGTCGTCGCTCCGACGGCCGCGATCAGTTGATAATAAAGAACGTAGGCGACGCCGGAACTGAGCGCGCCGAGCGCGAGCCAGGCGGCGGCGCGTGTGAGCGTCAGGTGCGTCGAAGCGACGTCGCCGAAGAGCA
>CALAGB010000145.1 GCA_937891245.1 uncultured Thermomicrobiales bacterium
CGATCCACCGACGCATCGAAAGCCTGGTCGAGGACGGGGTCATTGTCATCCGCGCTTTCGCCAATTCGCGCACGATCGGCCTGCCGAATCACGTCTGGTTCGAGTTGCGTGTGGCGCTCGAAAACATCGCCATGGTGGCGCACGAGATGGCGCGATTCAAGGAATTGCGCTGGGTTGGGATCATTTCAGGCAGTAGCAACATCCTGGCCGAAGGCTATTTCACTTCCAACGCTCACCTGCACGCCTTCGTCACCCAGCGGCTGGCGCAGCTAGCCGGCATCCAGCAGCTCGATACGCATCATGTCCTGAGCCTGGAGAAGTTCGCCTTCGACTGGTCGTCGATGCTGCACGCCGCCGAGGACTACATGACCTCCCCCCTGGAAGCGACCGCGGCCGACGATCGGTAGGCGGGGCACGGCCGGGGATGAGGGCCCTCCATTCCGTCCAATAGACACGATTTCAATCTGTCGTTATAGTGACGCCGGAGTCCGCGAACAGTAGATCACCCGAAGGAGGGCGTCATGGTTTGGCCGAACGAGGGGCTGACGCACCGGCCGTTTGTGGCTGGGCGACGGGGCGCGGTGGCATCGGCGCATCCGCTGGCGTCGCAGGCCGGTCTGAGCATGTTGCAGCAAGGCGGCAACGCCATCGACGCCATCGTGGCGATCGCGGCCACGCTGAACGTTGTCGAGCCATTCATGTCCGGCGCGGCCGGCGTCGGCTATATGGTCATTCGCCCGGCCGGCGAGTCGCAGCCACTCGTGCTCGATTTCATCGGCCACGCCCCGGCCGGCGCGACGCCCGACCGCTTTCAGGAAGACGGCTCCAAGGACTTCGGCATCCTTTCGCCGCTCGTCCCCGGCTCGCTGGCCGGTTGGCTGACGGCACTGGAGCGTTTCGGTTCGCTCGACCGCGCCAGCGTCTTCGCCCCGGCCATCGAATTCGCCGAGCATGGCTATCCGGTCACCATCAAGAACCACCTCTTCATGTCGCACACGCGCGATCGCCTGCGCCGGTGGGAAACCTCGAGCCGCTCGTACCTCCTCGATGGCGAGACGCCAAAGCCGGGACAACTGCTCAAGCAACCAGCGCTAGCCCAAACCTTCCGCACCATCGTCGAGGGCGGCATGGACGCCTTCTATCGTGGGCCGATCGGCGCGGAGATCGCTCGCTTTTCGCGGGCCAACGGCGGCTTGCTGACAACCGAAGAGTTGGCCGCCTTTTCTCCCACCTGGGAAGAGCCGATCTCAACCACCTACCGCGGCTACACCGTCTACTGCCCGCCGTTGCCCTGTAGCGGCATGCAATACCTGGAGACGCTCAATCTGGTCGAAGGCTTCGATATGGCCGGAAAAGGTCACAACTCGGCCGATTACATTCACACGCTCGCCGAGGCGATGAAGCTGGCCGTCGCCGATCGCACGACCTACGCACCCGATCCGTCATCACCGATCGACAAGCTGCTCTCCGAGGAATATACCGAGCAACGCCGGAAGCTGATCGACCCGGCGCAGGCGGGCTACAGCGGCGGCGAGCGCTATACCTCGACCAAGCACGAGGCGGAGGTGCTGCCCGGCACCTTCAGCGCGCTCGATCGCGAGAGCACGACGCACTTCGTGGCGGCCGACCTGGCCGGCAATACTGTCGCCTGTACCCAGACGCTGGGCGCCGTTTTCGGCTCGGGCGTCGTACATGGCAATACCGGGCTGGCGCTCAACAACTTCGCCCACTGGTTTGATCTTGATCCGGCCAGCCCGAACGTCATCGCGCCGGGCAAGAAGGTTGAGATGTGCCTGGCGCCTTCGCAGATCTGGCGCGACGGTGCGCCGTTCTTGATGGTCGGCACACCCGGCTCCTTCGGCATCATGCAGACGACGCCGCAGATGATGATGAACGTGCTCGATCATCACTACAGCATCCAGGCCGCCATCGAGGCGCCACGTTTCCGCACCAACAACGGCCGCGAACTGCTGGTCGAAGGGCGCGTGCCCGCCGAAGTGCTCGATGAACTGCGCCAACGCGGTCATGAGGTGCAGGTGCTCGACGACTGGACGCCAATGGTCGGCGGCGGCCAGGGCATTCTGATCGACCCCGACAGCGGCACCTTCTCGGCCGGTGCCGATCCACGGCGTGATGGGTATGGGCTCGCGTTCTAAGCGCGAGCTCGACGACTCACGCGACGCGGTCGCTCGCATGCTGGGTGAGGGAGCCGCTCCTCATTGCTCAGGAGCGCGGCCGACTTTCGCGTGTCATATGTTGACACGGCAAGGACCACGCGTAGTTCGGCGTAGCTGGGTGCAGCAAAATCGGACGATCCTTGCAAATCAGCCGACTACTCATTGGAGGTGCTTTCGTTTCAGTCTCCACTTCATCATGCTGTTCAATACGCCAGCCCTCATCACAGCAATGCGTAATCTTAGGCCTATCTGAACGGTAGAACTCTCGTCAATTTTCCTCCGCCAATCTGGCGTTGATCTTGACGGGCTACGGCTATAGATCCAGTATGGACTTACGGTATTTCATTTTGTTCTTTATCAGCCAAATCTGCGGAACGCATATAGCCGGACTATTCCACTTACGACGAGTTATCGACGCCTCCGCTTCAACAATGTGGAGTACACAACTAGAGCGTGTTATGCACTTGCCGGTGGCGCGAGAACGGAAAAGAGCCGGTGCAGCATCAGACACCCAAACGCGACGAAATGCAGTCCAGCGACCGTCTCCGGCAACCGCTCGTAGTCGCGGACCAAACGCCGGAAGCGTGTTTTCCAGGCGAACGAACGCTCGACCACCCAGCGACGGGGCAACAACACGAAGCCATGCTTGGCCTCCGGCAGCTTGACCACCTGCAGTGTGATGCCGTGCTCGGCCGCCGCTTGGGCCGGGATGTCGCCCGTATAACCTTCGTCGACGAAGACCAGTTCGACCTGCGCTCCGGTCGCGTCTGGCACCGCCTGCGCCAACGGATCGACCTGGGCGCGATCCGGTGCGTTGGCCGGGGTCACGAACAAGGCCAAGAGCTGGCCCAAGGTATCGACCGCCAGATGCACCTTCGTACCCTTCTTTCGCTTATGGCCATCGTAGCCCGCGCGCTGGCCACTCTCCGGCGTGCTTTGCAGGGGTTGGCTGTCAAAGATAGCCGCCGACGGCTGGGCGTTCCGATCCGCAGCGAGTCGCAAGATCAGCCGCAGATCCTCCACCATGGCGGGAAAACAGCCCGCCGTGATCCAGCGTTGGGTCTGCTGATAGACCGCCTCCCAGCGGGGAAGATCATGGGGCAGCGGGCGCCAAGGTGCTCCCGTTCGCACGATCCAGCGCAGCGCGTTGAAGAGTTCCCGCAACTCGTGATGCCGCTGGGGAGCCTCTTCGGTCATCAAAGTCAGGTACGGAGCCACGAACGCCCATTCGGCATCGGTGACATCTGACGGATAGGGTTGGCGTGGTTGATTGGAAGTACTCATCTTCCCAGTCTAACAACCGCGTCGACCCAAGTGCATAACACGCTCTAGAGTTTGGGCCGTATGTTACGAGCAATGATCAGGTTACTTCCGTAACGATTCAACGCCCGACTGGTGAATGGAGTGCCGATCCGATTTTGATCGATGGGGAATGGTTGCGTGTTAGCCAGGTCGAGTATGACGCGGGACGTCGGCAATTGGTCATTATCGTCGTCAATACTGAACCCGTGAAGACGGCCTCTGTACTGTTTCTTGGCGTTGACGCGTCACACTCGATTGTGGCCGTGGATCAAGATGGACGGCAGTACCAGTATCAGTCGGAGTCGACCGGAATGCGTCGTGAGAGTGACACCGTCCTCGGAGCGGGCACCAGCACCGTAGAGTTTGACGGCATCGACGACAGTGTTCAGCAGCTGACGCTGACGGTCAGCCATTCCGGCATTCTGCTTCGAGGGCCATGGTCGGTCCCGCTACAGTTGCCGTAGATGCTTGTCTAGTTGTGCTCAAGGCTGTCGAAGCCAATGACTCATCATCAGTGATTGACAGCCTTGGGCTAAATCCTTGATGGTAGGTGGAGTGTTGCTGTTTCTAATCGAATGTCATCGGGCCGAATCTATTCCCGAATGTCTAGGCACGAATAGATTTCATGACCTCCAGGCGTATTGCCGGTTCAATCCTCGGAGACTCCTCATCGTTGCGAGTATCGCCCTCGTTTTGCTGCTCACCGTCGGGGCGTGTGGTAGCGCTACGGCAACCGGTACGGTTCCCGCGGGTCTGGAAACGACATCGGTCACCAGTAACCCTGGCAGTCAAGCGATATCGAGTTCTCCAACGTCCACTGCTGGCCTACCGGAGACGGTCACGGCCAGCGATATCGCGATCACGCTCAACTCCGTCGAAGCGACCGACGGGTCCACAAAGTTTGACCTCACCATTCATTTGCCAACAGACATCGCCCAATCAGCGGAGCCGTTCGTTCTGGGGCCGATCTTCGCCACCGATGTAGAGGTCGAAGGTGTGAGCGCCAGAACGAACGATCCGCGGACAAGCGGCCCCGGCCATGCACCAGGTCAAGTGAACGAGCCTATCTCGCTAACCTACGGCCCCGTGACGGACCCAGCGAAACCGCTCACCTTGACGTTGGTTCGGTTGCGACTATCGAAGACACCGACGAATCCCACTACCATCCAGGGTCCGTGGGTGTTTCAAATTGCACCGCAAAGAGACGTGGCGCCGTCGCCATCACTACAGGCCCCGCCCGCGGTTTCGACACTCCCAACACCACGAGCGGACGGCGAGATCGTGCTCAGCTTCAGCCAGGCGCAGGAACTGGCATCATTTACGTTGGTCAAACCCGCATGGGTGCCGCCGTACCTTACCTACCGCGGTGTTGTCGTGCCGGAATGGAACGGAGCCGAACCGCCGGGGTCACTTGTCGAGCACATCATGTTCGTCTTTGATCCGCCAAACATCTACGCCCAGTTAAGCGAGTCGAGCACATATGTCCCGACCGCGATCCTGGGCGCATCCACACCGACCACGAAAACGATCGCGGGCCACTCGATCACCCGCACGGACGTAACGGCGCTCAATGGAACTCCGATGGAATATTATCGATGGCAAGATCAAGGGACCACCTTCGAACTGACGGCCAACATCACGGACCCAGTGACCGTCGATGACCTGGAACACATAATCGCCTCAATGTTCGATCAGTGATCAAACGCACCAGGATCGATCTCCCCAGCGGCGACTTCGCGAACAGCGGGGGCAATCGCATGCACTGCTCGGCCCGCAGTGTGTCCAGATCTCGTCAGCCGTGAACCCGAATCATCCCGTCGTGCCGGCCCGTTTCGCGTTCGGCGGCCAGCGCGGTGCGGCGGATCTTGCCGGCCTCGTTGCGCGGGAGCTGGGTTACGAACTCGTAGGTTTTCGGCGCCTTCCAGGCGGCGATGCGCTCGCGCACGTGCGCGTTGAGTTCCGCGATCGAGGGTGGGTTGGCCGGATCGCGCGGCTCGATGATGGCGTGGACGCGGCGGCCCCACTCTTCGTCCGGCACGCCGATCACCACGACATCGGCCAGCCCCGGATGCTCGCTCAGGGCCGCTTCGACTTCAGCCGGATAGACGTTGGCGCCGCCTGAGACGATCATGTCAACCCGGCGATCGGCGATGTAGAGATAGCCGTCTTCGTCAAGCCAGCCGAGGTCACCAAGGCTTGCGAAGCCATGTTCCGTGAATTTCACGGGCGCCGCCCCCACATAATGGAAGGTCGGTGTCGAGCCATCGCGCCGTTTCAGGAAGATCTCGCCAACCTCTCCCGGTGGCAGCGGATTGCGTGCTTCGTCGAGGATGCGGATCTCGCTGATAGCCGAGCGGCCGACGCTTCCCCAATGCGCCAGCCATTCATCGCCGCGAATGATCGTCGAGCCGATCCCTTCGGCCGAACCGTAGACCTCGTACACCTTCTCCGGCCCAAGCTTGTCGATCCAGACCTGTTTGAGCCAGACCGGGCAGACGGCCGCTGAGGAATGCATGGCGTCGAAGCTGGAGAAGTCGCGCTGCGCGAAATCGGGCAGCAACGCCAACCGGCGCATCAGGATCGGCGGCAGATAGGCGTACGAGACGCGATAGCGTTCGATCAGATCGGCCGCGCGCACGGCATCGAACTTCTCCATCACCAGCAATGTATGATCATCCGCCAGACCGGTGAACGACTGCAAGAAGGGCGAGTTGTGATAGAGTGGGGCGGCGAGCAGTTGTGTCTGCCCCTGGCGTGTACCGAGCCTGCGCCCGGATTCGATACCCGCGACCGGGTTCCAGGCGCGATCGATGATCAGTTTCGGGTTTCCGGTCGAGCCGCCCGATCCGATCGCCTTGCCGGGATGCGGAACGTCAGGAAGCGGATCATCGGAACACGCGTCGGTGTCACGCAACGCCTGCGGCGCCAGAACCGGCCAGTCGAGGCCGTCCCACTCCGCTAACACCAGCGCCGGTTGCGCCAGTTGCAGGATCGCGTTCCGCTCCCGCGGTGGGAGGATGGCACGGAGTGGCAGCACGCGCGCACCGAGCTTCCAGGCGGCGATGGTGAACAGGATCATCTCGGGCGAGTTCCAGACGCCGGTCACGACCATGGAGTTGCCGGAAACCCCGCGATCCGCCAGGAGACGCGCGATCTGATTCGTCTGGCGTTCGAGCGTCGCCCAGGAGAGCGTCTGCTCGCCACCGGAGAGTGCGGCGAAGATGATCGCCGCGCGCTCCGGATGCTCCCCGGCCAGCCGCGCGATGCGGCGCATGAACGATTCGTCGTTTGGCACCGGCTCGGAATCGGCCATTTCACGCGCTCCTCTCTCGGACTCACCATCGCTGCGATGCCGCATTATCGCGCCATCGCACGCGCGTGCGCTACCCGAGAGAGCCAGCCGATGTGGGGATTTGGGTCAGTCGCGGGTATTGGCGTGCTCGGCAAAGCGTTGCTGACGCGCTCGGGAGCCGCCTTCACCGGCTTTGATGCTCGATGTCGTCGCAAAGACCGCTGGGCCGACCGGCTGGCAGCCCGCCTCGAAGATCGCCTCGGCCGTCTTGACCTGGTAGATCTCGTGGTAGAACGAGATATCTTTCCCGGCGTTCTGCAACAGCCAGCGCCACCAGCGCATGTGCGGCAAGGTCCGCGCCCATTTGTCCAGATCGTCGTACGAGCGCCAGTACTGGAGCAGGACACCGCTGCCCGGCTCCAGAAGCCGGCGAGTCAGCAAATGCCCATCCGCTCGAGCCGCTTCGAGCGCCGGTCCCATCTCCTCAGGAATACCAGCCGCATCGTAGCGCCGCTGCCCTTCTTCGCTGAGAAACTGGACGCCAAAAATGGCGACGCACAGATTCGGATACTCCCAGAGATGGGCGATATAGGCACCGTCATATCCGTTAATCGTGGTCGCGTCAGGATCACTCTTCGCAGTGGTCACCCGATTCCTCCTATTCAGCATCACAGCCAGCATGAACGAATGCACTCGTCGCCGAGTCGCCGAAATGAGATCAGCGTCGTCGGACACTGTTGGGGAACCGCGTGCCGGCCATGGGCTGCCGGCAAGGCTCTGTTCTAGCACAGCTACACACGACGAGTGTTGCGAAGTAAACCACGCAAAGGGGCATGCGGTTGGGACATTTCGAACCTGTCATATGCCAAATGGCGCGTTGCGCGGAGGCACGGTTCGCCGGCGCTCAACGGGTGCGGATCAGATTACCCGCTGGATCGAGTTCGACGAAGTGGTGCGTCTTCCCCTGTCGGTAGGCCCGGCACTGGTTCGCCGGTTGATTATCGACGTCTTCGCGCGGATCATGGGCGACATCGACTGACCAATCGGGGAGTTTCTGCAACTGCTCGGCGATGCAGGGGCCATTGGTGAAATCAGTCCCGTGCTCCTTCGCCGTGGCATACGCTGCCTGTGCCATACGCACGGCTTGGGTCCGTTCATCCTGCGAAACCGATGAGCCGCCACAGGCAACGAACGACACGAGCACGCAGATGACGAGCAGAATGCGCGGCATCGAACGGCCGATCTCCATGTTCGCCGGTGCGCTACGTCCGGTGCGCCCGCGGACCGTCGATCGCCCAGCGCGAGCCATCGAACATCATCTCATCGACGTAGCACCAGCCCCATTCCTCGTCCGGCTCGAACGACTTGATGATCGGGTGTTCCGTCGCGTGGAAGTGCTTGGTGGCGTGCTTGTTCTTCGAGCTGTCGCAGCAGCCGACGTGTCCGCAGATCATGCAGACGCGCAGATGCACCCAGGAATCACCCATCTCCAGGCATTCCTTACAGCCATTCCCACTCGGCGTCACCGCTTGAATCTGATCAACATGCTCACAGGTATCCATGATGCTCCTTGTCATATGGCCGGCGATCGCAACGATCAACCGGCGCACTACGATACGTCTATGCTTCCCATCTTGACGCAGCGCGCGATCCCGCGCTAGTGGTCCAGGAGCAGTTCGTCCGCTCGGCCACCGCTCGCGCCCGTTCGAACGGCGCGGTCCAGCCAGCCGGATGGCGCTTCAGCACAAATCGCGTTCCTACGGCATC
>CALAGB010000146.1 GCA_937891245.1 uncultured Thermomicrobiales bacterium
CGATCATGGAGCTGCACAAGCGGTACGGCTGGTCGAAGTACATCGTGGTGGTGCCTTCGATCGCGATTCGCGAGGGCGTGAAAAAGTCGTTCGACATCACGGCCGAGCACTTTCAACAGTTCTACGGCACCAAGCCCCGCACGTTCATCTACAATTCGTCAAGGCTGCACGAGGTGGAGCGGTTCTCGTCCGACGCGGGGGTGCAGGTGATGATCATCAACATCCAAGCATTCAACGCCACCGGCAAGGACGCTCGCCGAATCTACGAGGTCCTCGACGATTTCCAGTCCCGCAAGCCAATCGATGTGATCGCTGCCAATCGGCCGATCCTGATCATTGATGAACCGCAGAAAATCGAGGGTGACGCGAAGAAGCCGTCGAAATCGCTGGAGGCCCTTGGAAAGTTTAATGCTCTGTTCGCCCTGCGATATTCGGCGACGCACAAGATAGAGAGGATCAAGGTGCATCGCCTTGACGCGGTGGATGCGTACAACCAAAAACTTGTCAAGAAAATTGCCGTGCGCGGCATCACGGTCAAACACTTAGCCGGCAGCAGTGCTTACCTCTACGTGGACGGCCTGGAGGTGGGCAAGGGCGCGGACTTCCCGAAAGCCCGCGTCGAGATCGAAGTGCAGACCGCTACAGGCATCAGACGCCAGGTCAAACGCCTGAGCCAGGGGATGAACCTGCACGACATCTCCGGCGGTATCGAGGCATACAAGGGACTTTTCGTACGGGACGTGGATGCTAACCGTGACATCATCGAGCTCAGCAATGGTGACGTCATTAGTGCTGGTGAAGTCACCGAGGACGTTGCCGAAGACCAGAAGCGCCGCATCCAGATTCGCGAGGTGATTCGCGCGCATTTGGACAAGGAGCGCGAGCTCTTCAGCCAGGGGATAAAGGTACTGTCGCTGTTCTTCATCGATGAAGTCGCGAAGTATCGCGACTACGATCGCGAGGACACGCTCGGCGAATATGCGCGAGTGTTCGAAGAGGAATACCAGTCGGTACTGTCCGACGTCCTTAGCCAGCTCGACTTCGACGAGGGCGTAGAGGGATACCGCAAGTACGTCGAGTCGATCTCGGTCCGTAAGACCCATGAGGGTTATTTCTCCATCGACAAGAAGACCGGTCGTTCGATGGACGGGAATATCGCTAAGCGTGGCGATTTCGCAGGCCAATCGGATGATGTCGATGCCTACGATCTGATCCTCAAGGACAAGGAACGGTTATTGTCCTTCCGCGAGCCGGTGCGGTTCATCTGGTCACATTCGGCGCTGCGCGAGGGATGGGACAACCCGAACGTGTTCGTCATGGGCATGCTGAAAAAGAGCGACAACACCACCACCCGGCGCCAAGAGATCGGCCGCGGTCTACGTTTGTCGGTGGACCAGCAAGGTGAGCGCATGGACAACCCCGTCACCGTGCACGACATCAATGAGCTGACGGTCGTTACCGACGAGTCCTACACGGATTTCATCATGGCGCTGCAGAAAGAGATCACCGAGTCGCTCTCGGCACGGCCCCGCAAGGCGAGCGAAGCGTACTTCGCCGACAAGCAGATCATCCTCGCTGACGGGTCGAAGAGTGTCGTCGAAGCTGAGGTGGCCAAGGCGCTGTACTTCCATCTCGTCAAGAACGACTACATCGACGAAGCCGGCTTCGTCACGCAGACCTACAAGGACGCTCGCGCCACGGGCACTCTGGTTGCGCCAACGTCGGAAGTCCTCAAACCGATCATCGACTCCGCCTGGCCGCTGGTCGATGCGCTCTACCTGGATGTGCCCAAGCCAGTCGATGGGCGCAAGCCGAAGAGGATCCCGCTCAACGAGGCGAACTTCAAAAAGCGCGAGTTCCAGGAGCTGTGGGGACGCATCAACCACAAGGCGGTGTACCAGGTCGAATTCGACTCCGCCGAGCTGGTCGCCAACTGCGTCCGGGTGCTCGACACATCCCTGAACGTCACCGTCATGCAGTACGTCGTTGAAAAAGGCCAGCAGGTCGTCGGTCTCGAAGTAGAGCAGCTTGAAGCCGGTACCGGCTTCAAGGTATCGGAGACGAAAGTAGAGCACTCCGCCGTGTCAGCAGGATCGACCGTGAAATACGACCTGTTGGGCGAGATTGCAGAAAAGACGCAGCTCACCCGGCGCACCTGCGCTGCCATCCTCACCGGCGTGAACCCGGGCACGTTCGCGAAGTTCAAACAGAACCCGGAGCAGTTCATCACGGAGGCTGCGCGGCTTATCAATGAGCAGAAGGCCACGGCCATCATCGAGCACTTGACCTACGACCCTCTCGATGACCAGTACGACTCGTCGATCTTCACCGAGAATCAAACCGCCCAGGACCTATCCAAAGCGGGAGAGAAGCTGAAGAAGAGCGTCTACGAGTACGTCGTCACGGACTCGAAGGTGGAGCGGACGTTCGTCGAGAAGCTCGACGTCAGCAACGAAGTCGTCGTCTACTCCAAGCTGCCCCGAGGGTTTTCCATCCCCACCCCAGTGGGCGACTACAACCCCGACTGGGCGATCGCGTTCCGCGACGACGCCACCCACATCAAGCACATCTACTTCGTCGCTGAAACGAAGGGCTCAATGTCTAGCTTGCAGCTCAAGACTGTTGAAGAAGCCAAGATCGAGTGCGCGAAGAAATTCTTCGCCTCCCTCAACGAAAAAGCGCACAGCGGCGCCGTCAAGTACGACGTCGTCGACTCGTACGACTCCCTCCTCCAACTCGTAGGGGCGTGATTGGAGTGGTGATCGAGCTGGACGTCAGTCAGTACTACGACCCCGTCGACATGCTCAGCCGTGACTTCCGTGACGCGATCGGCGAGAAAATCTACGATATGCGCACTGAGCGAATGCAAGATCGCTGTGACGAGTTCGGCTCGCTCCCTGACAACGTCAGAGATGAATGGATTGGAAATATCGAATTACTCCATGAGAAGATAGGCGAATACGTTTACGTCCGGCGCCGTGCAAATGGATTCGACATCCGCTACGACGAACGCATACAGCCGCCAGAAAAGGGCCGGCGGAAGATCACGGACGTGTTGCCTCCGCGCGACGTGAGTGATCTGATGCCGAAGCCGTGGAGGTAGGTCGGATGGTCTTCGAAATCAATATCTGGCCGTGTCCGCAAGGCGTACCTCGGCACGGTGCACGGGGTGTACCCGCGGGTCGAGTTGGCGGTACCGCATGATCGAAGAATCGGCCGCTGTAGATGCCATTCCAACCGCGCGCTGCCTCATGATGTTCCCGTACTTGCGGATTGCTGCGCCGCTGCCCATTGGCCCGTGGCAGATCGAACCGGTAACGATCGAACGCCTCGAAGAAATCGGCGACGACATGTCGGTAACGATCCGCGCGGTACTCTCCCACCTGCTCTCCGCCGAAGGCAGCCCGCTTGAGTGCACGACCTTGCTCACGCGCAGGCGGGAATGCCCCGAGCTCGCAGATCCCAAACTGTCCACAGCAGAACGTCTCTCGGTCCAGGTCGCCGTTTCGTTTGCCATTGCGAGGGCAAATGCGCTCGACGACCACACTATCGATTGGGAGCATGGGCCAATCGCTACCGCCGAGGTCGACACGTTGCTAATCGTTCCCGTGCCCGACGGTGTCGACGGCTTCGTCTCGCGCACCCGCGGCGGGCCCATCGCCCAGATCCTTGTTTCCGGCCAGCGGCTGAATGACAAGTCGTTTGTGCAGCTGCCTCCCGAAGGACTCACCAGCATTCCGGAACTCAGTCTCGACCCGGTGCTCGCCAACGCCATCTACGACGTCGAAATAACGACGAGGACGGCGGACGCGCCCTGCGCGATACACAGAGTTACCTCAGCCGCGCTGCACTGGTATAGCCGTGCATGGGAGAACTCGCCATTACGAACTCTGCCCGACGCGCTCGTCCAGCTGAAGACAGCCCTCGAAGCTCTCTCACGTGAGTCGAACTCGTGGAAGGGATCGAAAAAGCTGGAGGCTCTATATCGCGCGGGCGGCCAAAATCTGTGGGCCGTGCGGCAACTGTGGAGTGCTGACGATCCGAAGCAGATCCGCGAGCACAATGGAGAGGACGTCGAAGTATCGGCGTTCAGGCACTGGTACCTGCATTTGGCAGACCTTCGAAATGCCATCGTGCACGACACCCTCGATCCAGACATGCAATACGCCGCCAGCGGATCGCCGTTCACCGGCAACATGTTCCGCGTCGCCGAGCGCGTTGCCAGGGAGCTGATATCGATCCAAATCGCGCGACTTGGGTTCCCAGCGGTGCTTCTAACGCCCACCGAACGACAGGCACTCAAGCTGCTAGCCGGGAGGAAATCTACCCGCGAAGCACCATCGACCTGCACGTGCAGCGGGAGCGCCGCGGTGGCAGCGTCGGTGGGTTGGCCGCGCAGCCGCAGCCGGTGTGCTGTGGCGACCGGGGAGGCAGCGCATCTATGAGAATCCACGAGCTCGAGATCAGCCGATTCAGGGGTATCCAACACCTGAAGTGGACCAATATTCCAGATGGCGTCTTGGCACTTATTGGCCCAGGTGACAGCGGAAAAACGACGGTCTTGGAGGCACTGGCAGTCCTTTTCCATGCCTACTGGACGTTGAACCTCGGGGAAAACGACTTTTACGGGCACGGTACCGAAGAGCCTATTGAAATTGTTGGCACCATTGTCGATCCACCTCGACCGCTAATTGAGGATCGCCAATTTCTCCCCTATCTTCGGGGAGTGGACGGCGCCACTGGATACATTGTGGACGAGCCAGAGGATCACCTCCCTGCTCTGACTATCCGCTTCCGTATGGGCTCTGATTTCGAGCCGACCTGGGAGGTTATTTGCGACCGGCACGATCAAGGTACTCGAATCTCGGGAGAGAAACGTCGCCAGTTTGGAGTCCGCCAGATTAATGCGACTGGCGCTGACCTTCGCTGGGGGACCCGTTCCCCGCTGCGGACGGTTACCAATGCTGCCGACGAGGACCTGACTGAGAGCGTATTGCGTGACGCTGCGAAGGCCGCGCGAGCGCAAGCTTCCGAAGGCCTTAAGGCACTAGGCTCAACGGTCAATCAAGTTGCCGAGGTCGCCCGATTGCTGCGCGCCGCGCGGGTCGGGAGCAACTACTCGGCAGAACTGGACGCCGACTTGGCTTCGCTATCGCGAGGCAGTGTGTCACTCCACGCGGATGATCTTCCCGTTGAACGCGCGGGCCTGGGGACCAGGCGCCTAGTGTCTGTCGCCGTTGAATCCCTCGCACAGTCCGGTGCCACGGTTCTGCTGTGCGACGAGCTTGAAATTGGCCTCGAGCCGCACCGTGTCAGACATCTCGTCAGATACCTGCAGTCTCGTGGCAAGCAGGTATTCCTCACCACGCACTCTCCAACCGTGCTCCGAGAACTCGGCGTCGACCAACTGAGGCTTCTCAGGCCAGGGCAAATTCCCGGAAGCCTCAACGCTCTCGCGCTCCGAGCCGACGAGTATCAGGGACCGGTGCGCACATTCGCGGATGCCTTTTTAGCGTCCAGAATTGCAGTCTGCGAGGGTCTAACGGAAGTCGGTTTCGTTCTGCAAGTGTGTGCGGATCTCGAAGCCAGTGATCCAGCGCGATTGAGCGTCGTGGAACCGATCCACGCAGTAGGCGACACCAATGTCGTGGGCTATGCCACGATGTTTGACGAGCTTGGTTTCGAAGCCGCCGTTGTGTGTGACAACGACACCAAGATACTTGATCTGACGCCGTTGCCTCCGTCGGTTACGACGCTCAGGTGCGACGTGGACTGTTCAATTGAGCAGCAAGTCCTCAACAATGCGACCGGCGACGGGTGCGTCGAGGCGGTCGGCGTTGGCGTAGGTGCGCACGGAAAAGACGTTGTGCGAGCCCAACTTAGGACAGCCGGGATCACAGACGACACGATACTTGACGCGCTGCTTACTGGTGACTCAGCGCAGCTCGCCGAAGCTCCCTCCCGTCAGGTTGCGATTGCGTCGAAGTCTAAACGTAGCCCGTGGTTCAAAAGTGTCGCCGGCGGTGAAACGCTAGCACGTATTGCCGCGGAGCCCCGACTTGTGACTCAGACACCTGGCCTGGTCGAATACATGAACAAACTTCGCGATTGGTGCGCGCCTAATGCTGACGAAGCCTGAGATCGATCTGACCGAGATTGGGACAGGATCGGTGACCGCTCCAGCAGGCCACGGGAAGACTGAAGTGATTGCGGCATCCGTTGCCGCCCACCCAAAACTGCGATTCTTAGTGTTGACTCACACAAATGCTGGCGTCGCTTCGCTACGAGATCGGATTGCTCGGTACGGGGCCACGGGCTATGCCCATGTCGAGACAATTTCAGCTCTTGCCCTGAGACTGGTCCGCGCGTTTCCAGTCGGGATCGGCTGGATCGAATCGAAGAATAAGATTGACTACGCGGCCGCCATCGCCGGAGCCGCTGCCGTCGTGGGTCGGCCCACCGTCTTGAGCGCCTTTGCCAGTACATATGACCACCTTGTCGTTGACGAGTATCAGGACTGCACCCGATCGCACCACGCCTTCATCGGACATATTGCGCGCTGCATCCCGACCGTGGTCCTCGGCGACCCGCTCCAAGCCATATTTTCAATCGACCGAGCTGACCCGCTCGTCCCGTGGGGTGAGGTGATCAAGGCCTACCCGAGTCAGGGTGAGCTATCAACACCGCACCGTTGGACTGCTACCAATCCCGTCCTTGGCTCATGGCTTCAGTCAATCCGTGATCCGCTTCGCACGGGCGTTCACCCGATTCGCACGGACACCAACGTGGTCACGCATGTTCGCCTCGACCGCCCAGCCAGTCAGGGCGGGCTTTACCGCCTGTTGTCCCCCGGCACCAGCACAGTCATCATTGTCGGCAATAGCGCAAAGAACGCGGTGATCCCGAAGATTGCCCAGATGCACGCCAAGCTGGGAGTATCCGTTCACGAGACTGCACAACAGAACGAAGTCGTGTCGCTGTGCGACGCATTGGCAGAGCCTGTGAATGCCGCCACGAGACTCGGTGCGACGACGGACTTCTTGGCCGGGTCCGCGTCAGGTGTTAAGGCCACTGCAGGCTTCGACACTGTGATGAGAAACGTCAAGAAGTCTGGCAGCGTCGGAAGATCGGCCACGCCGTTCGCGCTGGCAGTTCGCAAGTTTATGGACCAGCCAATTCCAGCTGTACTCAATAATGTGATCCAGTGTGTGCTTGATGCTCCAGGTTGCCGAATCTATCGCGGCGAGCAGCTCGCAATCGTTAGGAAGAGCCTGATCACCGCATCTGACTGGACAGATTTGCCGGAGGCCGCGCGCCAATTCATCGACCAGGCTGGACACGTTCGTCATCTTCGGGCCCGACCGCTGGAGGTCGGTAGCACGCTCCGAGTAAAGGGCCTCGAGTACGACCAAGTGATCCTCCTCGACCCATCGGAAGTTCCTTCCGCCGAGCACCTGTACGTGGCGCTCACCCGTGCCCGTCACCGGATTATCCTCGCAACCGTGCCGGATCAAGGTCTCGGCAAGTGGTTTACGGGTTGACTGCCCGCGGTTTCCGGCAGGTGGCTTCTGGACTAGCCACAATGGCCGACCACCGCCCAGGTGAGCACCTCCTTGGGGCAAGAACGTCGTTACCGACCCCGACCTGGACGGAAAGCATCACGACCGTCATCGCGAATGCCCGGACAAAGATCCCGGTGCGCAAGCATGCGAGTATCATCGGCGCCGCCGACTACGTTACGTAGTCAGGCGAAACGATGCGGCGCCGCATCGCGGGCGACACGACTCGTGCGTACCGGTTCGGCAAACGGTCGGCCGGCGTCGACCTTGGTGACTTCGACGGGGTGCAGGGGGTTCTGGTGGGAGCCCGGTTGCCGATTACTTTCACCTGCGTGCATGCATGGTGGCGTGGCTCGGTGGCCGGCTGTCTGTCGGCCGGTACGCTAAGGGCACTTGACCAGGCACGGCGGAGGAGGTGCGGTGATGGCGCGCGCGGATTTGCTTCTCGACCTCGTAGAAGCTGAGCGCCGCGGTGACCGGGATCGCTTCCGAGTGCTGGTCGAAGCCGTGATCGCCGAGGAGCGGGCGAATCAGCATCACCTCCTCGCTGACCGGCTCTCGGAGCTCATCACGACTACTGGGCAGAGCGCGGCGCGCGATGACCGCGCAGCAGCGATCAGTGATCTCGTGCAGGAGATTGTTCCCAATCGACGGCTCGACGACATTGAACTTGCGCCTGTGCCCCGGCGGGTCGTAGCAGAGTTGATCGAGGAGCAGAAGCGCGCCGATCTTTTGCGAAGCTACGGGATCGAACCTCGCAACAGGTTGTTATTGTCCGGGCCGCCGGGGAACGGCAAGACGAGTGTTGCGGAGGCGGTCGCCTCTGAATTGATGCTCCCGTTCTATGTGATTCGCTACGAGGGTGTCGTATCTAGCTTCCTCGGCGAGACCGCGGCGCGGCTCGATAACGCCTTCGAGTTTGCCCGCACTCGCCGGTGTGTGCTGAGATCGGAAGAGCACACGTCTGAACTCCAGTCACCT
>CALAGB010000147.1 GCA_937891245.1 uncultured Thermomicrobiales bacterium
AGAGATCGGCCCCGATGATGAGCCCAACGAGGATAACGGCAAGTAAGAGTGTGCTGCCGGTGGCGGGAGGGAGCCAGACACGATTCGCAGAGACGACGAGAACGGCCGCACAAAGCGCAACCAGTGTGACGACGATCAAATAGACTCTCGTGGGGACCTGCACGGCGATCTCTCTGCTCACGAAGGTCAATCCGAGGAGCAAAGCGGGCCACGTCGACACTCGCTCCTGCAGCGGAATAGGTGTGTCCGTACGCACCTATTCTGCCGGGTGATTCGATTATAACAGTGGGTTTCCGCCGCTCCGCCGCGAAACGGCGCCAGGAGATGACGTGTCGGTACCGGTCAGTGAAGTACGTCAGTACTGTCGGATGAACGGCGCACCGGCACCGGTCGGTTCAGGTTGTGATCAAATGGGAATCACCGTGCGGAGATAAGAAAATCCCGATCTTCGACAGGCGCTCTCCGTTGCCGACCTGTCGAAAACCGGGATTGTTCACAATCATCGTTCGTGACCCGCTGAAGCGATCGTCACGGGCCGATGATGCGTGGCGGCCATGACTGAGGCACGCCACCAGGGATCAGCCGACTATTTCCACTTGAACATGTTGTTAATCCCTTCCTGCTTGAAACGAAAAGGGAACGGGTTGTAGCCGGATGCTCGTGACCTATTTCCACTTCATCGTTTCAGGCTCCCATCTGGTCGAGGCGAACGTTCACAAATCGGATTGTCCGAGGCCGTTCGCCGTATGCATCTCTTTCGTTCGTTGACTACTTGTCCCACACGCGAAAAACTGAACATCAGCGCGTCATAGTACTTTCATCTCCCGCGTATTCTAGTACCTTGATACTCTGGTGTCAAGCCAAGGGTACCAATTTCCCGGTACTTTTCTCAGTGGCAATTTTGGGACCATGGAACGGGCTGCTCAGACGTGCGCGACCGGTCATTGCTGGTTCCGTAAAGGTTTTAGTAGGCTCTGCGCGAGATAGCATGGTCGGTCTCGCCATACGAGGAAGGCGTGGGGATGGGTGATTTAGCGTCGCGGCGGTTCCTGGTCACGGGAGGTGCGGGCTTTATCGGCAGCAACTTCGCGCGAATGCTGTTGCAGCAGGGAGCCGAACGCGTCGTCGTCTTCGACAAGTTGACCTATGCCGGTAATCCCGCGAACCTGCATGACCTCACGGCTTTTCCGGCGTACCAGTTCGTGCAAGGCGACATTTGCGACGCCGCGGCCGTTGACAAAGCGCTCGATGGGTGTGAGGTGATCGTGAACTTCGCGGCTGAGTCGCACGTCGATCGTTCTCTCCTGAGCGCGGGCGAATTCATTCAGACGAATATTCTCGGCACGCAAGTACTCCTCGATGCCGCCGTGCGCGCGGGCGTCGAACGCTTCGTACAGGTGAGTACGGACGAGGTTTACGGTGACGTCGCGGAAGGCTACTCGCGTGAGGACGACCCGCTTCGGCCGCGTAGCCCGTACTCCGCGAGCAAGGCCGGGGCTGAACTGATGGTCAACGCCTACGTCGAGACGTATGGGCTGAACGCGATCATCACACGTGGATCCAACACCTACGGCCCATACCAGTTTCCTGAGAAGCTGATCCCCTTGATGATCACGAATGTGTTCGAATCCCTACCGTTGCCGGTCTATGGCGACGGGCAGCAGGCGCGAGACTGGCTGTACGTGCTTGATCACTGTCGCGGCATTCTGGTGGCGATGGAACGGGGGGAAGCGGGTTCGGTTTTCAACATCGGTGGTGGGAACGAGCGGCGTAATCTCGATGTCATACTGACGCTGCTTGATCTCATGGATGGCCCGCGCGAATTGATCACGCACGTCGAAGATCGGCTTGGCCATGACCGGCGCTACGCGCTCGCGACCGACCGCCTCCAGGCGCTCGGCTGGCGACCGGAGACCAGCTTCGAAGCAGGTTTGCGCGAAACCGTCGACTGGTACCGTGCCCATAGCGGCTGGTGGCGCCCACTCAAAGAGGGGCGCTTCACCGCCTACTACGAGCAAAATTATGGGACCCGCGCCAGGCTGACCGCGGATTCGTCGGACGCTTGAACCGATGGCGATCACGTTTGAAGTCGCCGTGGCGAAGACCAACAAGTTCGCCAGTCGTGAGAGTGGCGATACCGTGGAAGTCGTCGAACGTCCCGGCGGCGGCCTCTCGGTCGTCATCGTAGACGGTCAGGGAAGCGGGCAAGCAGCGAAACGCTTGAGCCTGCTTGTTGCCGGCCGGGCTGTGAGTCTCCTAAATGAGGGGGTGCGCGACGGGACGGCGGCGCGCGCCTCGCACGATTTCCTCTACACTCATCGTAGTGGCCGTGTCTCGGCGGCACTCGATATCGTCTCGATCGATCTCGTTTCACGCACCGTGGTGCTCACGCGAAATAGTGAAACACCGATGCTGCTCCTCCAGAACGGATCGCTCGCCCTCGTCAATGATTCCGGCGGGCGGATCGGTGTTCATCGTCAGATGCGGCCAAAAGTGCTGGAGTTCCCAGCGGTTCCGGGAACGATCGCGATTCTCGTCACCGACGGCGTCACTCATGCGGGTCAGCTCACCGGCGATCCATTTGATGTTAAGGAAAAGGCGCAAGCGTTGTTGGCCGAGGATCTGCCGAGTCAGTCGATTGTCGACCAATTGCTGCAATCGGCAATGGCCGTTGAACGGAATCGTCCACGTGACGATATGACGGTTGTCGCACTCAAGGTCGGCCCCGGTGTTCGCGAGCAGCCGGTGCGCCGTCTCTTTCTCTCGATCCCACTGCCGGAATAGCCGGAGCGTCAGGCCGGAGGCCAATGATGCGCATCGCGGTGGTTGGCCCTTGTTCATCCGGAAAATCGACGATTGTTGAGCGCTTGCGCGAGCGCGGTTTCGACGCGTACGCCGTTAGCCAGGAACATTCGATCATCTCGCGACTCTGGGACCACCGGAGTCCGGATCGGCTCGTCTATCTCCACGTCGATTACGAAATCGTGCAGCAGCGGCGAGGGCCGAACTGGCCCCGCTGGATCTACGATGCGCAAATCGAGCGACTGCGGGACGCGAGTGACCATGCGACGATCGTGCTGGACACCGGAAAGTTCGGTGTGGACGAGACGGTGGAACGCATCGCCAGGGCGGTCGGACAACCGGACTAACCTGCACCGGTATTCTGACGGGTGTTCCAAATCTGCTGACCGAGCGGCGTCAGTTCAACGGTCGTTTGGCCATTGTCCCCCTCACGGAGTTCAAAGCGCGCCCGCTCGAAATACTGAACCTTGGTGCCGTTCTGATCGATGACCTCGCTTATCGGGTAGCCGAAGATCTCAAGCCCGCCGTGATTGGTCCAATACTCCTCGAACTTCCCGGCGAGCGTGTGTCCGGTCGCACTAAAGTACCGGCCGCTGAATCCTGCCGGTTTATCGATCTTCGCCTGCGTTGAACCAAGCGCCTCGACGCCGAGCAAGCCCAGGTGCACCTTGCTGTTCGTGCCAAGCTCAAAGCGTGCCCGCTGGAAATACTGGACTGTCGTGCCCCGTTCATCGACGAATTCGCTGCTGATCGGATCACCAAAGAGATTGTGACCGTCGTGGGCTTCCCAGAACGTCTTGAATTCACCTGCGACGTATTGCTTCGTGTCGCTGAAGTAGCGGGCGGTCGCATCGGCTGGATCAGCCGCGACGGTAAACGACCAATCGGTGTTCGTCGTGTCTCCCTGGGCATCGGTCGCGGTGACATGCGCGGCGTACGTTCCCGTGGAGAAAGAGCGCTCGGCGACGATATTCATGCGCGGTGCGCCCGTCGCATCGCTGGCGCCGGACTGAGCCGGGACATCCGTGTAGCTCGTGACGACCGGAATCTGCTGGCCATCCACGGTCATTACGGCCGCTCGAATAGAGCTGTCACTCCCAATCTGTGCGCCGATACGTACAACTCCCTGCGCCAGCGTGGCGCCGGCAGGCGGATCGCTGAAGATAATGGTCGGGGCGACGCGCGGCCCTGCCGAGGTGAAGCTCCATGATTGGTAGCGTTCCTTGCCGCTCGAATCGCGCACGAGAACACGCGCCTCATGAGTACCGGCCGGCAAGACGCTCCGGAAGCGAACGATCCAGGAGCGATCACCCTCGGTAACCACGGCTGGTAGTTCGGTGACGCCATCGATCGTCAAGGCGACATGCTCGATCGGTTTCGGTGCGGTGACGCGCGCTTCGACCAGGACGACACCCGCATCGGCGCTGCTACCTGGTAGTGGTTTGAGATTCGTGATCGCCGGTTTGGACGAAAGCGTCAGCAAGTAGGCGAGCGTGGCGAAAAGCAGCACCAGCACGATGGCAAGAATGGCGCGAATTCCGCTGGAATTGCGGCGTCGCAATGAGGGTCGAAAGGGGCGACGCTCGCGAATCGTCGAAAGCGCGATTGTTTCCGGTTGCGCGGGTTGAAGCGGGTGCGGATAGCGTGGATTCCCGTTCGGTCCAGCTTGATCAGGTTGCCGCATGATGCGTTCCTGTCGGCGAGCGCACCGAGGGGTGCGGGTTGGCCTGGTGCGTGAAGCAATCCGACAACCGGTACTGCTGGACGAACGGCCCCCTCGAAAAGGAGGTTCACACCATGCTGGAATACGCAAGAATATTGCCAATAGCCGGTGGACAAAGAGACCTCAGATGCCGGCATCGGCCCTCTGCGAACATGCACGTTGCCATTGTTTCAGACGGTACACTACACAGTATGAAGCAACGAATCGTTGGAGTCCACCAGTTCGATTCAGGCCGGCAACGAGGATGGAGTCGGTCGCTCCGCACCGTGTCGCTTCTCGTCCTGATACTACCGATTCTAGCCGCCTGCAGTGTCGGCTGGCCAGGGCGGAGTGACTCGACGGGTACGGCGACAGCTCGTTCGCCTCGCACGACCGTCGCGGCGAGCGAACCGGTGTTGGCGAACGGCGGGGTGACGACGACGACGCCGGAATCCGGTAGGAACGTGCTCGCCACTCCGACGCCCCGCGCCGCCGCGAAGCCGAGTGGAAGCCAAACGCTGACGCTCGCGGGCGGTCCCTACGATCCATCGACGCTTGACCCCGCGTTGGTACGAGATGCCAGTACGGCGTTCATTGAACGCCAGATCTTTCGCGGGCTTGTCAAGCTCGGACCGAAACTCGATGCCGAGCCCGATCTGGCGGATCGTGCCGAGCTATCGTCCGACCAACGTACCTATACGTTTCACCTACGTAACGGAATTTCGTTCCAGGATGGTTCGCCGATTCGTGCCAGCGACGTGCAATTCTCTCTGGAGCGAGCGACCGCAGCCGATATCGCACAACGGGCGGGCGGCTCGATTCCGGCGCTCACGTTTCTCTCTGATATCGTCGGTGTGGCTGAGCATGCCGCCGGTACGTCGCCGGACGTCTCGGGTATCAAGGTCGTCGATGACTCAACGCTAACCATTACGTTGACGCACCCGGTGGCGGATTTTCTGGTGAAGCTCGCCGGCGCGCCGGCTTCGGTCGTGCAGCAGCGCGAGGTTGAACAGGGCGGCGATTGGTGGCGGGCGCCAAACGCCAGCGGGCCGTTTGGCATTTCCAAATGGGACGCCGGCCAGCAGTTGGTGCTTGGCGCGAACATGAACTACCTGCCCGATCCGCCAACGCTCAAGACGGTGACGTTCCTCTTCGGGGCCGGGGCATCTGATCCGCTGACGCTCTACGAGCGGAATCAGGTCGATCTCTCGCCGGTGCCGGACGATGCCGTGGATCGTATTCAGGCCGAGAACTCGCCCGAGCGCGCCGAATTGATCGTCACGCCGCAACTCTCGGGAAGCTACGTGCTGATCAATCCAAACATCGCGCCGTTCAACGACATCAACGTGCGGAAGGCGCTCATTCTGGCCTTCGATCGAGCTAAGATCGCGACCGTGACGTACGATGGGCATGTACAGGTTGCCAATGGCATCGTGCCGGCCGGTTTGCAAGGTGCCGACTGGAGCACAACGATCCCTGCGTATGATCCGGCAGCGGCCAAGGCGTTGCTGGCTCAAACAGCGGTCAATGCTCAATCGACCCCGCTGACGTTCTATACGAGCGGTGATTACGCGCCGGTGGCGATGAAGCTGCAATATGAGGCGAATCTCGGGATTACAACGGATGT
This sequence comes from uncultured Thermomicrobiales bacterium, assembly GCA_937891245.1. GTDB lineage: Bacteria > Chloroflexota > Chloroflexia > Thermomicrobiales > Thermomicrobiaceae > CALAGB01. The sequence goes on from CALAGB010000147.1 coordinate 6,132, forward strand.
GGTGCAACTGAAGTTTGAGGATTACATCAACGACATCACCGCGCGAAAGCTCCCTGTTCTCACGCTGGATTGGGTCGCCGACTATCCGGACCCCGCGAATTTCTTGCGGACGCTCTTCTATTCGACGAGCACCGAGAATTACATCGGCTACAACAATCCGGCCGTCGATCAACTACTCGATCAAGCAAGCGCCGAGCGGGATGCCGTAAAACGCAGCGCCTTGTATGAAGAGGCGCAACAGAAGATCATTGATGATGCCGTTGTCATTCCGGTTTATGACGACGTTCAATACCAGGTGGTAAAACCATATGTTCATGGCCTGGACGTCACAGCGATCGGACTGCTCGGACTCGAGACGGTCTGGGTCGCGAAGTAAGGTCTCGGAGCACTGAGGTGAAAGAAGACGCGAGCGAACAGGCCGTCCATGAGCCGGAACCTCGCTGGCGAGTAGAAGCGATCACGTTGGAGACCGTTTCCCGTCTCCGGCTCGGTTGGTCGAGTCGCTTCGATCGCGAAGATGTCGGGCAGCTCGTCTTCGAAAACCCGGGCCTGTCGCGATGGATTCCGGACACCGGCGAGTATGTCGTCGGCGGGCCGTGGCGACATCGTCGCGAGATCGCTTCGGTCATGGAACTGGTCGCGCCGAACGCCGCGGTTGCCTTGCTGCGGGCGATTTGTGCTGCCGCGGGCGAAGCGGGCAAGCACTTGATCATCGCCAGTGAGCATCATGAGTCGCGCCAGAGCAGGTTCTACCTCGAGGCAGGCTACGAGCTGGTCGAAGAAATCGTGATCTATGAGTTGATGAACGGGAGCAGTAGTGGCCGTGAGCGTTGGTCACTCCGCTTCGAAGAGGTGAATCTGGGCGATCCGAAGGAGTTCCAGGCGCTTCTCGAGCTCGATCATCAGTCGTTCCCCTGGCTCTGGTGGAACAGCCGCGAGGAATTTTTGAATTACGCTGAGAGTTTTGGCGTTAACATCTACCTGGGCCGTGATCGCGCGGGGCGACCGGTGAGCTACATCGGCGTGACGCGCTTCCGCAACTGGGGCCATCTCGACCGGATCGCGGTCGATCCGTCGCTCCAGGGCCAGGGATATGGATTAGAATCGCTCGATTGGGCGGTGCAGTCACTGACCCGTTCCGGGGCCAGACGCATCGGCCTGAGCACACAGGCGCGCAATCTTCGGAGCCGGAAGCTGTATGAACGATACGGATTTCAGCGCGTTCCGGCACAAGACTATGCACTCTTCGGCCAGTGGCTCGGTCCACAGGAACCGATGTCATGACTTCGCTGGCCGCACGTGGGGGAAAGAATGGGAAGTAGTTTCGGCAATATTTTTCGAATTAACACCTGGGGCGAATCACACGGTCCCGCGCTCGGTGTCGTCATCGACGGCTGCCCGGCCGGTCTTCCGATGTCGGAAGAGATCATCCAGCGTGACCTCGATCGTCGCCGCGTCGGCCAGAGCAAGGTGACCTCACCTCGCCAGGAACGCGATCGCGTCACGATTCTCTCCGGCGTATTCGAGGGCTACACGACGGGTGCTCCGATTTCGCTGATCACCTACAACGCCGACGCCGATTCGAGTAAATACGACATCATCCGCGATCGCTTTCGTCCGGGTCACGCCGACTACACCTACCACGTCAAATACGGCCGGCGCGATCATCGGGGGGGCGGCCGCTCGAGCGCGCGCGAGACCTGGGGCCGGGTCGCCTCGGGAGCGGTTGCGCGGGCGCTGCTGGCGACGGTC
>CALAGB010000148.1 GCA_937891245.1 uncultured Thermomicrobiales bacterium
AGCCTTCAGCCGGTCCGTCGTCCGTCAGCAACCAGGTTTCCCCATAAGCGCGCAGTTGATCGATCAAGGGCAAGGCTGCCCGGCCCTTTTCGGTCAGCGTGTATTCGACGCGCGGTGGGATCTCGGCATACTGCCGGCGGGTGATAACGCCGGCCGCTTCCAGCGAGCGCAGGCGACCGGAGAGGACGCCGGGGCTCATGCCGGTCGATAGTTCGAGTGCCCGGAACCGCCGGCAACCACCTTCGAGGTCACGCAAGATCAGCAAGGTCCAGTGGTCGCCGAAGATCTTGGCCGCGCGAGCGATGGGGCAGCTTGTGGTCGTGTTGCGAGTCTCATCGTGCGTTGCTGCCATCGGTGTCGCTCCTTTGGACGAGTGGTGCGAGTTGAGTATAGCAGATGGCTTGACAACCATCTGTTCTAAGGGTATCATAACAGCATCAACTACGCATTTCGTAGTGGCTATGAGAGGAACAGCATGTCAACGCAGGTACACAAGACGAGCATCACCACCCGCTGGAACATCGATCCGGTCCATTCCGAGGTCGGCTTTTCGGTCAAGCACATGATGGTCAGCAACGTGCGCGGTCGCTTCAACGAGGTCACCGGATATATCGACTTCGACGAGAACGACCCATCGACCGCCAAGATCGACGTGGAGATCAACACCAACAGCGTCGACACGCGCCAGGAGCAGCGGGACACCCACCTGCGTTCGGCCGATTTCTTCGACGCCGAGAATCATCCGAAGATGAGCTTCGTCAGCACCAAGGTGGAGCACGTCAAGGGTGATAACTACCGCGTCACCGGCGATCTGACGATCCGTGGTACGACCAAGCCGATCACGCTCGATGCGACGTTTGAAGGCGTCTCGCCCGATCCGTACGGCGGAGTTCGTAGCGGCTTCTCGGCAACCGGCAAGATCAACCGCCACGATTTCGGACTCAACTACAACGCGGCGATCGAGGCTGGTGGTGTCGTCGTCGGTGCCGACATCAAAATCCAGCTTGAAGTCGAGGCGATCAAGGAAGCCTAACCTCCTCCAACCCCCTTTCAACGGCCGGGCGTCATGACGCCCGGCCGTCTTTGTTGTGGGACGCGGAACGCTCCGGCGAGAGTCGGCCCAGGGTGCCGGGAGGAGAGACTCTTCGCTGTAGTTCAGAGTGACAGATAGAGCAAGACGCGGTTTATGTCATCCTGAGCCGCAGCGAAGGATCTCTATTTCGTTCCCCGCTGCATTCGCCTCGCCAGGGTGCCGCTACGCTCGCCGGAACACCAGCCGCCAATTCTCCGTCTCCACCTGCGCGAAACCCTCGACCCCGCCGTCCGGCGCTGCTTTAGGCATAGCCGTCAGGCCGATCTGCTGAATATCGGGCGCACCGGCGGCCTGCCAGTCGTTGAACAGCCGCTTCGCCTGTGCCTGTGCCGCGCTGCCGCCGTAGCTCAAGACAGTGGCCGGGCCATCGCCGGCCACGGGGAGCGGTATCAAGCAGGCGGAGGCTCCGCTGGCGTCGATCACCCCCCCGGCGAAGCCCGCGAAGCCGAGCGCCGCTTCGTCTTCGGTCGAGACGCTGAGCATCGGGCCGCCGTTCAGCGCCAGCCAGAGCATGAAGCCGAACCAGCTGCCACCCGCCGGAAATGTGGAGCGCCGTGGCGGTTGGCGCAGTGTGTGCCACACGACATCGTCGCTCGGCGCTCCAACGCCGGTGGAGGTGATGACACCGGGCTGCAGTTCGCGAAATTGATCCTGACCGGCCAGCCGGCCGCGTATGCGGGTGAAACCGCACGGCAGCGATGAAGCACTGCGCAGCCTTCCATCTTCCTTTACAAAGGCCAGACAGACCTGCACCGTGTTCACCCAGAGCGGCAGCACCAGGATGCCGCCAGGTTTCAGCTGCTCGAACCAGGCTGGTGCGATATCGGCCGCACCGACCGTCAGTTCGATCCGGTCGTAGGGCGCGCTGTCCGGCCAGCCGTCGCCGCCATCGCCTTCGATCACCCGCACGCTGTCGTAACCGGCATGCTCCAATCGCTCGCGTGCCCAGCTGACGACTTCCGGATCAATCTCGATCGTCGTCACCGCGCCGGTCGGTCCGACCAACTCCGAGAGGAGTGCCGCGTTGTAGCCAGTACCGGCGCCGATCTCCAGCACGTTCAGCCCCGGCCGCACGTCGAGTTGCTCCAGCATGAGCGCCATCATGGCCGGCTGCGACGACGAACTGACCGGCACGCCGGCCTCGTTTTTCGTCACGATCGCCTGATCGCGATAGACCTCCTCCAGGGCATAGCCGGGCACGAAGCGCTCGCGCGGTACGGTCTGGAATGCGCGCGCGACCGGCGCGCTGGAAAGCGCCCGCATGGCCCGCAGTCGCGTGACCAACTGATCGCGTAGTTCGACGGCGGACTGGCTCATGAGAATGCTCCGATCTGGGGCCTTCTGGTTAAGTGGGAGCCGGCTCACGACCACCTGTCCGAAAAGACGGGATGCGGCCTGCCCGGTCGGTGTCACCGGCCTGTCCCGCTTGCTGGCGCGACAAAATCGGCTTCCCCGTATTCTATAGAACGTGACGCGACGAACTCGGGCAGCCGAGGGGAGGCGCGAAGAGATGGGTGAGCCGGGAGCCGGAACACCCGACCCAAACAGGAGGGTCCCGATGTACTTCCTCGATTCGACCACGTTGGTCCGATTGGTGCTCGACCGCCAACAGGACATGACGGAGCGAGCGATCGCACGCTCTCAGTTCAGAAACCATGATGGTCGCTACCATAGGGATGCCAGTGGCCGTGCCTCGCTCCAGCACTCAGCCGGAGCGGCACTGATTCGATTCGGTCGTCGCCTGCAGTCATAGTCCGATGACTATGCGGTACACGACTCGAACCGCCACCGAACCGCCGACCGGCGGCCGGAGTCAGAAACTGGCGTGATCTCACGAACATGTGGGATCACGCCAGTTCTGTTTAACCCCGAACTCCCCGAAACACCCTCGTTCCCGCTGGTATCATCAAAACCCAGAGCCCTGCATACGTCTCACGACCGATCGTGCACGACCAAGAACTCGACGAACTGCGAGATTATCGCCGGCGCGAGCCGTGCGGCAACGTCTTCCGCCGTCCAGAAACGTACGGTGTGCTCACCTCGCTCGAGGTCACCGAGCCGTTCATGCGCTTCGACATGCGCGGCTGCCGTCATCGCAACTCGTGCAAATATATCTCCTCATAATGACAATATTCACAGACATGTTGATGGTAAATCCGCAATCTGCTAATCTGCGTCCACTTCGATAACGCACTCCAGCTGTTCCGGCTCTGTTCGCAGCATCACGTTCGGCATATCACGCCTGGGACGAATTTGAAGGAAAGGGAGGAGTTTGGCGAGGCTGGAACCGTACAACGCCATTCGCTTGACCACACTGACTGACATCGAACAACAAGGAGAAGGACGATGCGATTTCTGGTGAAGGCGACGATCCCCAACTCCACCGGCAACGCACGCATGCTGGACGGCACGTTCGCTTCGCGACTGCAGTCCGTGCTTGAAGACATCAAGCCGGAGGCGGCCTATTTCACCGCTGTCGGCGGTCATCGTACGGCCTTCCTCATTATCAATATGTCGGATGGCTCGCAGATTCCGGGCATCGGTGAACCGCTCTTTCTCGCGATGGACTGTGAGCTTGAGGTGTACCCCGTGATGATGCTCGATGACTTGATGAACGCTGAACCAGCAATCGCTGCGGCTGTTCAGAAATACGGCTAACATCGTCGCTCGTCGCCACGCCCATCGCGATGTCCCGCTCGACCATCAGTGAGCGGGGCGCTTTCATTCCAGGTCGACAAAGAGAAACGCTTCGGCCAGATCCAGACCGGCCGGTGCGCCAGCCTCGGCGGCGCGGCGACGCAGGCGCTCGTGCAGGCCACCGGGGCAGGCGCTCACCTGCGAGACGTGCCGCGTCAGCGCCTCGATCTTCCGCTCAAAGACCGGCGCGATATCGACGTACGTATCCGGCCGGTCGGTGCCGAATAAGAGCGCCCGGCCGACCGAGTGCGGCTCCAGACCGGCAGCCGCCTGCTCCGGGTAGAAGGTCGCCAACCGCGTCGCCGGAAACGCAGCGTGCAGGGCGGCGAAGCCGGTCGCCCGGTGATCGGGATGTTGCCGGTAGAGACGGGTGAGCGGATCGTGCGTGACGATCAGGTCGGGACGAAAGCGACGGATTTCGGCGACAATCTTGCCGCGCAGATCGAGGGTGTCGAAGACCTCGCCATCGGTCAGTCGCAGAAAGCTGACACCGCTAACGCCGAGCAGCCGCGCCGACACCTCTTGCTCCGCTTCGCGCACCCGGGTGAAGACGAGCGGATCGAGCGACGGATCGGGCATCCCTTTGTCGCCCGACGTCACAACCAGATAGCGCACCTCGGCACCCGCCGTGACCCAGCGCGCGACCGTGCCGCCGCAGGCAAAATCGGGGTCGTCCGGGTGCGCCCCCACCACGAGCACACGTGAAGCCTCCGGTAGATCAGCCACGCAGGTTCCCTCCACTCAAACAGTCCACCATCCGGCGCGATTGTAGAAAGCGAGCCTCCGCACCGCAAGAGAACGCCTGAACGACCCTTCGACCGCTCGCGTGCTATGGTGCGGATCTTGATCAACGTACCCTCGTCCTAATACCGGAACCTGCCCGGCATTGTAGACTTGAACCTCTTCCACCAGAACGGCCGAACGGGAGTGAGGTCAAGATGTCGGAATCGCAGCCATCGCAGAAACCGCCGCCAGAGATGGTCGGACATTATCAAGCCGGTGTCGAGAACGGCCGCCTCGCGTTTGGGAGCGGCAATCTGGAGATGGAGCGGACGCGAGAGATCATCCGACGCTTCCTGCCGCCGCCACCGGCCGTCATCGCCGATATCGGCGGCGGGCCGGGCGTCTATTCCGGTTGGCTGGCCCGGCTCGGCTACGAGGTCTACCTGATCGATCCGGTGCCGCTGCATGTCGAACAAGCTCACGAGCGCTCACGCGCCCAGCCGGAAGCGCCGATCGCCTCGGCCCGCATTGGCGACGCACGCAAGGTCGAACGCGACGACACCAGCGTAGCGGCGGTATTGCTCCTGGGACCGCTCTATCATCTGACCGAGCAGGCCGATCGCGTCGCCGCTCTGCGCGAAGCCGCCCGTATCACGCAGCCCGGCGGGCATGTTTTCGCCGCCGCCATCTCGCGCTTCGCCTCGTTGCTCGACGGGCTTGATCGCGGCTTCATCGCCGATCCGGCGTTCCGCGAGATCATGGACGAGGATCTGCGCAGCGGCCAGCACCGCAATCCGGAGCGCACGCCGCAATATTTCACGACCGCCTATTTCCACCGGCCCGCGGAGCTGCGTGCTGAATTCGAAGCGGCGGGCCTGCGCCATCTGCAAACACTGGCCGTCGAGGGTCCGGCTGCCTACATTCCTCGCGTCACGGAGCAGTGGGACGACCCCAACTGGCGCGAACAGGTGCTCGCCGCCCTGCGTCGCATCGAAGATGAGCCGGAACTGCTCGGCACCAGCCCGCACCTGCTTGTCATCGGCCAGTTGCCCATCCTTTAGCAGTATTGCTCGCGCAGAGACGGAGCCACCTGTCATCCTGAGCCGCCGTGAAGGATCTCCCTCCCGTTTCCGTGACACGATGCGTTGGGGAACGCACAAGAGATTCTTCGCCACGGCTCAGAATGTCGTGAAGGGTGTCTCTGCAAGCGTCACTTCTCCTCGCTGCGGATGCCCTGCCAGATCGTCGAGACGAGCGCTTCGAGGCGGGCTGGTAGGTCGGACGGCTCAGGCAGGCGAAAGAGCACCGCGAAGATCGCCGTGCCCGCCACCATATTCATGACGACATCGAGATTGACGTCGGCGCGCACATCGCCCCGTTCGATGCC
>CALAGB010000149.1 GCA_937891245.1 uncultured Thermomicrobiales bacterium
AGCGTATAGCCGCCCTCCTGCTGGATGCTGCCGGGATCGATCTCCGAGACGTTGTCGCGCACCGTGTGATATGTCGGCGTGTCGGACGCGTAAACGAAGCCGAAACCCGGGGTGCCGCGTTTCGTGAACTCACCCAGATCACAGTCGAGCCGCCCCGACGGGAAGAGCTTCGAGATCGCCGGCAGCAGCGAGTAGGCCGTGGGATCCGGTGCGACCTTGAGGAACTCCGAAACGGTCCAACTGTTGTCCTCGCCGGTGACGTAGAGGATGGCCGGTCCCCCGCTTCCCTGAGCCTCGAAGTTGACGGCGAGCCGTACATCGCCGGCCCAGGGGTGCTGGTCGTTGAAGGCGGCGGCACCCATCATCCCGTTTTCCTCACCGTCGGCGAAGACGATGAGAATATCGTTGCGCAGCGGCGGCCCGGCCATGATCACCCGGATCGCCTCGAGCGTCGTGACAACCCCAGCGCCGTTGTCGCTCGCGCCCGGACCGGTATCCCCGGAGTCGTAATGCGCGTCGAGTGCGATCGCGCCGGTGGAGTCTGTGCCTGGTATCCGCGCCACGACGTTATTGATCAGACCGGCAGTGAAACCTTCGTCCCCGCCGTCGGCCGGCAGCACGACCGAAGTTGTCTGGATCTGTGGATCCAACCCGAGCGACCGAAGCTGCTCGACCAGGTAGTTTCGCGCGGCGATATTCCCGGGAGATCCAAGTGCGCGTGGTTGGCTGGCGATCACCCGGAGATCGTTCATCGCACGTGCTGCCGAGAACTGGTTGGCAGGCGCCGTTTCCGGCACGACCGCCGGGGTCGCGAGCTGTCGTAGGCCCACCCAGATGAGCAGGGCAAGGACCAGAAGCAACGTGAAGGGTGGGAGCGCGCGAAGCCGGATGGCCGGGAGTGCCAGCGGGCGACTCCCTGGCCGGAGGCGTATCCGGCGCGGCTGACGTAACGGTACGGCAGGCTTCATCTCAGTTCGCCCTCCCCATGCACGTTGCGGGTGGCCGCCGGCGTCCTCCGCGTCACCGCTCTCACCGTGCGGCGCTCCGACAGGTCGCCTCACTCGTAGCGCAGCGCCTCAGCGATCGGGATGCGGGCGGCTCGCCGGGCGGGGATCCACGACATCAGCAACGCCGCCGCGAGCGAGATCCCGATGAAGACGGTGACTTGCTGCCACGGCACGATGAATCCTCCGTTTCCCGAACCACCGAAGAAGTAGTCGCTCGCCATCAGTTGTTGGGCCAGGACGAGTCCCAGGATCGTGCCCGAGAGCACGCCGAGCAGCGTCACCAGGGTTGATTCGATCAGGAAGCTGGCGGCGATCATCGAGCGTCGGTAGCCGATGGCGCGCAGCATTCCGATCTGCTGGCGGCGTTCAACCACCGCTCGGAAGGAGATGACGCCGAGGGCGGCGATGCCGACGACGAGACCGAGAAGCATGAAGCCTTCGATGATTTGCAGGAAGCTACGGCTTGTGCGCGATGCTTCATCAATCGACGCGCGGAACGACGTCGCCTGCGCGCCAAACGTCACCAGCGCCGCTTCGATCCGGTCGGCTTCCTGCTTTGTGTTGACGCCCGGCTGGAGCTTGACCACGAAGCCGTTGACGCCGGGTGTCGGGTAGACCTGCGTAAACGTCGCCTGCGACATGAAGACGCCCTGGAACACGCCAACCGACGAGTCCACCACGCCGATGACCGTCAATTCGCGGGTCGTACCGGTCGTCGGATCGTTGAGTTCGATGTGAGCCGGCTGCATCGTGCGGTCGTCGGTCGCCACATCGCGCAGGATGAAGCCGCCGGTGCTGCCGAACGAGGCGGACGAGGCGATCGTGGAGGAATCAACGATCGCCAGCCCCGGCGTGTCGCGAACCGCGTTCCACACGTCGCGGTCGGTGGCATAGCCGACGCCGCGCGTCTGCAACGGCAGGTCGCTCCGCTCAATGGCGTCGTTTCCCAGGCCAAAGGCCGTGTAGTTGGACCACGACGAGTCACCGAGCATGCGTACCCGCGAGCGTCCGTCGGGCGGCAGCGAAAGGTGGGCGGTGTCGGCGATGACGCTGGCATCCACGCCGTTTTGCTGCAGCGTCTGCCGAAGGTCAGTGATTGGGTTGGCTGGCGATTGCGTAACGAGCACATCCCACCCGCCCGAAACATGCTCGGAGCCAAGGATCATGTGCAGCGCGTTGACATTGATGGAAGCCATCATGACGAGCGCGAAGATGACCAGGCTGAACATCGCGATGGTCATGCCGGTGCGCCCCTTGCGCTCAAGCGGGTAGGCGATGCTGGTTCTGACC
>CALAGB010000150.1 GCA_937891245.1 uncultured Thermomicrobiales bacterium
GAGCGCTCCGAGCAGCAGGACGAAGCCGAGCGCGATCAGGTACGTCGAGCGCGTTGTGATGAGCGCTTCGCTCTTTACGCCATGCGCCAGCCGAGAACTGGACGGGGTATTCGCGCCGAACGTTTTTGGGTTTGCAGAACTGCTGACTTCCAACAGACCTCCGGACCACGCCGTCGAGCATCAGACCGCTTTCCTGCGATCCTAACCCGGCACACGGCCAGAGGTGCTGCCCCGATAGTCCCAATAAGGTCGTGGTGTCCGAAACGAGGATGCGTGTCACACGCAGAGACAGAGCGGACGCAGTTGAATGCTTTGCGTCCGCTCTGCGATCGATTTCAGGTTTGCGACGCGGTTACGACATCGGCACCTGGGGAATGATCTTGCCCGCGATGCGCTCGAAAATCTCGTCCATGCTGCTGCCGGTGATGGTGACGCCGTGATTCTTCAAGCCGATGATCGCATGGCTCGGGTCCGGCGCCTGACGCACCAATTCGGCGACAGCACGCGCCAGCTGGATCGTGCCGCATGGGTAGTTGATCTCAGTCGAGGAGATGCCGTCCATCCAGGCGTGGACGTGGAAGATGGCGCCAACCTGAGGATGGTCGTGGTAAATCATCCAGTGTTCGATCGCGTCGACCGACACGCGGCGTGGCTGAACATCGGGTGGCACGCTCAAGATCATCGCCGGCTCCTGCGGATCGAAGCCGGACACAAGCAGGATATCCTGCCCGATCACTTCGAGCTTCCCCTTGTTGACGCCGCTGGCGCTCATCCAATAGCGATTGTCGTCTTTACGCGCGCTCAAATTGCCGTAGCTCAAGCCGCCGATACCGTAGAGCCGCATCACGTGCCGCAGTTCACGCGGCGCGAGAATCTCCTGAATCGGGAATGGGGCGGGCAACAAGTTCATGGCGTCAAGTTTTCGTCCGGCGCGCTTGATCTGCTCGGTAGTCTCGTCGCCGTGCCAGAGTTCTTCTTCGAGGTCCGGATTGTAGACGTTATTGATAATGAGCTGCGAGGACGCGAGCGGCTCGACGCGCTGGAAAATCTCATCGAAGAATTCGTCGTCGTGGCCCTCGATATAGCGCACCGGGTAGTGGCCCTGTTCAAGCGTCATGAAATGCGCCTCGACGCCGGACTTGGCATGGACGAGCAGGATCACCAGGTTGCCGAGGGTATGCACGAGATACGGGTAACCAACGCGCAGGTAGTCCTGCGGCTCCTCGTCGAGTTCGACGATCGTCGTAGAGAAGGTCGCCTGTGCCTTGCGGCGGTATGGCTGCGGGTTCTTGGCATCGGCCAGATTGAGGACAAGTCGGATGTCCGGCTCCGGTTGGTCGCGGAAGAGGTGACCGTTCGCGAGCAGCCGCTGCTTAAGTCCGTTGACGAACCATTGCATCGTCGGAGTGCGCAACTCACCGATCGTGGTGAAGGTTTCCGCGACCGTCGGTCCCGTGCTCACGCTTATCCCCACGGATTGATTCATGCCGCTGACCCCTGACTTGCTACGTGTCGTATTGCCGAGAAGCGCGTCGGACGACGATGCGCGTTACCGCCGCGCCGGGCCGGCTATTTCCGTTGAACCCACGCGGATACGCTGCATTGATAGCAGAGAATTGGGCGCGGGTCAAATGCCCGAGCGTTCTATTCAGCCGGAGCTGGCGTTCGCATCTTCAATGCGCCCCGGCGCATACAGACTTCAATATCGGTGAAGCCGGGCTGTTCCCCATCCACCTCGAACGGCATCGACTCCGGCGACGAGATTTCGATCCGGCTTCCTTGATATTGATGGACCGCTGGATGCTCGAGATGCTTCCCCCGATAGACTTTCGGGAGGAGCGAACCGAGCAAAGTATACTTCGGTACATCATCCAGGATCAGTACATCGATCAGGCCATCGATGAGTGAGGCGTGTGGTGCGATGCGCATGCCGCCCGCGAAGAAGCGTCCGTTCGCGAGCACGACCATGCCGGCCGGGCCGTCGTGAACGGTGACGCCGTCAACCTGCACCTCTGCCGGCTTGCCGCTGAAGACGATGATCGTGCGGGTGGCGGCGACCAGATAACCGAGAAAACCGCCGAGTCGCTTCGACGAGCGATTCATCCAGGCGGCAGTCTCGGCGCCGAGGCCGACATCCGCGACGTTTACAAAGTAGCGCCGCTCGGCTTCATGTTCACGTTGATAACAGATTGATCCGATATCGAGGGAGCTGATCACACCGTTCGCCAGCACGTCGAGCGCGTGCTCCGGCGACCTGATGCCGAGGCTACGGGCGAAGTCTTTGCCGGTGCCGCACGGAATGAGCGACAGGATGACATCGGCTGTCCCGACGTCATCATCCGCCACAATGCCGTTGATGACCTCGTTGAGCGTCCCATCGCCGCCGACGACCACGATATCGCTGGCGCCATCGTTCACCAGTCGTTGCGCGATCTCCGTCGCGTCGCCGACCCCGGACGTCTCATGCTGGTGGAGGCGAAAGCCGTTGGAGCGCAACAACTCGGCGAGCGGAGGCCAGATCTTGCGCGTGCGTCCGCCGCCGGAGGCCGGGTTGACAATCGCATGCCACTCCCGATCGTTCCGCTCGTGCTTGGATTGCGCTCGGCGCTCCGTCGTTGCGTCCACGTTTGGCGCCCAACCTCATGTTCTTTACCGGGCAGACATCCGCATCGAACAGGCCGTGTGGCGTCCGCGCTTCGCTGTTCGGACAGTCGATGACGGATGCGTGAGTATAGACCACCGGTGAACGGGTTGGAAAGAGCCGCTCGGGGGCATCTCAGAGCGGCATCCGAACAGATGAAGCGGCCTGGCTGTATGGTATAATCCCGCGACTTCAGAGTCCGGCATGAGCGTGTGCAAAGGTACTCGGGCGGGCATGCCGAAAGGACGCGGTTGGTACAAAACCTGAAGGATGAGGGGCTCCGACCAGCATGATCCGACCGTTGAGCGCTCTATTCGGGCTCTTCAGCCGCGATTTGGGGATCGACCTCGGCACGGCGAATACGCTGGTCTACGTCCGTGGCAAGGGGATCGTCATCTCGGAGCCGTCCGTCGTCGCGGTCGATACCAAGGCGAGACGCGCGCTGGCCGTCGGCGTCGAAGCCAAAGCGATGGTCGGTAAGACACCCGAGACGATCGTCGCCGTCCGTCCCCTTAAAGACGGGGTCATTGCTGACTTCGACACCGTCGAAATGATGCTCGACTACTTCATCAAAAAGGTGCATGTTCAGCGCTTTATGGCGCCGCATCCGCGTGTCGTCATCGGCATTCCGAGTGGCGTGACCGAAGTCGAAAAGCGCGCTGCCAAAGACGCGGCCTTGAGCGCCGGCGCGCGGGAAGCGTACACGGTCGAGGAGCCGATGGCAGCGGCGATCGGTGCCGGTTTGCCGATCAATGAGGCTGTCGGCAGCATGATCGTCGACATCGGCGGCGGCACGACCGAAGTCGCCGTCATCTCGCTCGGCGGCATCGTGGTTAACCTATCGATCCGCGTGGCTGGTGACGAAATCGACGACTCGATCATCCAGTACGCCCGGCGCGATCATAACCTCGTCATCGGCGAGCGGACCGCTGAGAATGCCAAGATCGCAGCCGGCTCGGCGTATCCACTGGAAGAAGAGCGCACCGTCGTGCTGCGCGGCCGGGATCTGCTGACCGGCTTGCCGAAGTTCGTCGAGGTGAGCAGCGTCGAAATTCGCGACGCGATTTCCGGACCGGTTAACACCATTGTCGATCTGGTCAAGACCTGCATCGAGAGCACGCCGCCGGAGTTGATCGCCGATATCATGGAGCGCGGCATCACCCTGGCGGGTGGTGGCGCGTTATTACTTGGGTTGGATCGTCGTTTGCAGTCGGAACTGCGCATGCCGGTCTACCGGGCGGACGATCCGCTCACCTGCGTCGCCCGCGGCACTGGCCGCGTGGCTGAGGCGCTGCATCTGTATCAACGCGCGCTTGCCGGAGGACAGGAGCTTCGCCGTCCGGCGAGATAGGCGGGGACTCCTCGTGTTCGATCTCCATCGCGGAAATGCCCAGTGATCTCCCTCTCGTTTCGACAGACCGTTATTCTGGTCGTGATCTTCCTGCTCGCCTGTGTCGGCCTCATCGCGCTCGATCAGCAGCATCGGCTCGATAGCGCACGCACGCCGGCCGAGGCGCTGGTTCAGCCGTTTCAGGCGGCACTCAGCCGGATCGGCAATCGCATTCACGGCGTTGGTTCCGGTTCGTCGGCCACGCAGCAGCAGCTTCAGGCGATGACCGCCGAGCGGAATCAGCTTCTCGCCGAGAACGCCCGCTTGAAGGACCTCGAGCATCAGGTGGCCGAATTGCAGAAGCAGCTCGGTTTCAAGCAGTCACGACCGGAACTCAAGATCGCATCGGCGGCCGTGATCGGGCGGGACCCGAATGGAACGACGCGTACGATGGTCATCGACCAAGGGTCGAACGCCGGAGTGAAGGTCGGCATGGCGGTCATCAGCCCTGATTTCCTGGTCGGCCAGGTGACCGAAGTAAGCGCGGATCGTTCGAAGGTGACGCTCGCGATCGATTCGTCGTCGAAGATCGGCGCGATGCTGCAGGGGAGCAATACGCCCGGGGTTGTGTTCGGTGAATGGCAGGCAGGCGGTCAAATGCAACTCCGCTATCTCGACCCAGCGGCCCCGGTGAATGAGGGTGATATCGTCGTGACGTCGGGGCAGACGGCTCGCGTACCGAAAGGCCTGGTCATCGGTAAGGTGACCACGATCCATCGCAATCTCCAGGCGGCTGAATTGACCGTCGACGTCGCGCCGCTCATAAATTTCAGCACGATGCAGTCCGTCATGGTCATTTTGAGCGACGGGACGCAGCCGTGAGCGCGACCTCACGCGTGGACGTGCGTCTGGCGGCCGGCGTCGCGGCCGGTAAGCTGAGTGGACGGGCGATTCGTCTGCTCGGACGGGGTGGCGGTACCGCCGCACCCGGCCTGATCGCGAACCTCATCGAGCCGAATATACTCTCCAAGCTGACCGGCAAGGTGCGCGACGGTCGGATCGTCGTGGCCGGGACGAACGGCAAGACGACGACCTCACGGATGCTCGCCAACATCCTTGAGCGGGCGGACCTGCGGGTGATTCACAACCGCTCCGGCTCAAACCTCGTGCGCGGCATCAGCGCCGCATTCGCCGCGCAAAGCTCCTGGTTCGGCGAACCGCGTGGGGATATCGCCGTCATCGAGTCAGACGAGGCAGCCTTCCCCGAGGTCGTGCAGCGCGTCAATCCGCGCATCATTCTGCTGCTTAATCTCTTTCGCGATCAGCTTGATCGATATGGCGAGCTCGACACAATCGCGTCGCGCTGGCGTGCGTCGTTCGAGACGTTACGACCCGATCAGCTGTTGCTGGTTAATGGCGACGACCCGGCTCTGGCGGCGATTACCGAAGACCTACCGGCGCAACGTCTTCTCTTCGGCATTCGGGAATCGCGCTATCTGCTTGCGGAGTTGCCGCACGCGGTCGATTCGGCGCTCTGCCGCCGCTGTGGCGCGCCACTGCGCTATGAACAACTCTTTCTGTCGCATTTGGGCGAATACATCTGTGACTCATGCGGCTTCCACCGGCCGCCGCTCGATTTCGCGGCCTCGGAGATCGAACTGCACGGGCTCGATTCGGTCTCGCTGCGGCTGGCGCATGACGATTCGGCGTTCGACCTCGCGGTGGCGATTCCCGGCCTGTACAACGCCTATAACGCCATCGCCGCCGCGAGCGCCGCGCTGGCGGTCGGGGTCGGCTCATCGTTGATCGCCGAAACGCTCGGCGCGTTTCATTCAGCCTTCGGGCGGATCGAACGCGTGACCTATCGCGGGCGGCAGCTGGTGATTGTGCTCGTCAAGAACCCGGTCGGCTTCGATGAAGTTCTGCGGATGCTGGCGGCGGGCGGGTTGAACGACCCCACGCTCATCGTGATCAATGATCTCGATGCGGACGGCCGCGACGTCTCCTGGTTGTGGGATGTAAACGCCGAACAGCTGGCGGACGGTTCGTCGCCGATCTACACCGCCGGAATTCGCGGTGCCGACATGGCGGTTCGGCTCAAGTACGCCGGGATCGCGACGGAGCGGATCCACCCGTTGGGCGCCCTGGCGGACTCGTTCGAGCAGTTCGTCGATGCCCTGCCCGAGGGCGGCAGCGGCTACATCTTGCCGACCTATACGGCGATGCTCGAACTGCGGCGGATGCTGGCGCAACGCGGCGCGGTCGCCGAATTCTGGGAACAGTAACGCACGTCACTCGTCCTGGCAGGAAAGGAGCAGCCATGAAGCTTTCGATCTGCTGGCTCTACGGCTCGTCGATGAATATTTACGGCGATCGCGGCAACGTGCTGGCGCTGGCTCAGCGTTGTCGCTGGCGTGGCATCGAGGCCGAGATCGTGCAGTTCGGTCTTGGCGAGCCGCTCGAACCGGGCACGCATGACATCTTTTTCTGGGGAGGCGGCCAGGATCGCGAGCAAATCAACGTCTCGGCCGATGTCCAGGGCGCCAAAGGCGAAGCGCTCAGGGCCGAGGTCGAGGATGGCGCGCCGCTGCTGTCGGTGTGCGGCGGCTATCAGTTGCTCGGGCATTACTATCGCCCGGCTGACGGCGCTGACCTGCCCGGCATCGGCTTGTTCGATGCGACGACGACAGCCGGTGAGGAACGCTTCATCGGCAACATCGTGGTCGAATCGAGCGAATTTGGCGAACTCGTCGGCTTCGAGAATCACAGCGGCCTGACGCATCTGGGATCTGGCGCCCAGCCGCTTGGTACGGTTCGCGTCGGGAAGGGCAACAACGGCGTCGACGGCACCGAAGGTTGCCGTTATCGCAATGCCATCGGCTGCTACATGCACGGCGCGCTCCTGCCGAAAAATCCAGTGCTCTCCGACTATCTGATCCGCGCCGCGCTACGACGCCGTTACGACGTCGCTGAACTGCCGGTGTTGGATGACTCGCTCGAAACAACCGCGCACGCGAGCGCCGTTGGGCGCGCACTGGCACGACGGTAGACGTGCCCATCGCTGACGGGTCGAATGGCATCAGGGAAGAAGGGCAGAATGCGAATCGCGATGATCTCGGATGCGCACGGGAACCTGCATGGGTTGGACGCGGTGCTGGCCGATCTGGACCGGAACGGCCCGTATGACGAGGTGATCTACGGCGGTGATTTCGCCTTTCGGGGCGCGTTCCCATCCGAGGCGATCGACCGTATTCGCGAACGCCGCTACCGCGCGGTGCGGGGTAACACCGACGAGTTGCTGGTCGAGATGGCCCGCGACGGTCATTATCAGCTGTCGATTACCGACGACAGCCAGCGACATACACCCGAACTCCAGCGATTCGACCACTGGGCGCTGGAGCGGATGACGAGCGAACAGGTCGATTACCTGGCCGATCTGCCGCTGCGTATCGACATCCCCGGTCCGGGCGGAGAGCGTCTCACCATCGCCCATGCGACACCGTGGAGCGCGTACGTGACCGTGCTGCCGAACGCCCCGGAAGCCGACGCACGCAAGATGCTCGTTGAGCCGCGGGCCGCCTGTACAGCGTACGGCCATATTCACCATGCGTACCGGCGTGAGGTTGGTGATGGACTGCTGACGTCGGTTGGGAGCGTTGGGGCGCCGATGGATGGTGATTGGCGCGCCGCTTACGTCGTGCTGACGAACGACGGTCAGGGCTGGGACGTCGAGTTCCGCCGCGTGCCGTACGACATCGAAGCGGCCCAGGCGAGCTTGCGCTCGTCGAGCATTCCCGAACGCGAAGCGATCGCTGCTGATCTGCGCAGCGCCTCGCGTTGAACATAATTCGGGCTGTGATACGATTTTCGCGCGGCGTCTCGCTTTCGATGTCGCTGGGGACGAAGCGGACTCAATGACACGTCTCATCTTTGCGCTGGTGATCGCGACCCTGGCGTTTGCTCAGGCAGCGCTGATCCCGGCGGTTAATTTGCTGAGCATCGGCCCCAACGTTGTCCTCGTGCTGATCCTGGTCTGGAGTGCGGAACGCGGCATCGCCGAGGGCGTCATCTGGGCCTTCCCGGTCGGCATACTGCTCGACCTGCTGGCGCTCGATCCGCTCGGTGCCAATGCGCTGGCGCTTATACCGGTCGCGGTGATCGGCGGACTGGCGCGTCGCCGCGTCTTGCATAGCGGCGTCATCATCCCGATGCTGCTGGTCCTTGGGGCGACGCTTGTGCATCAGGCTGTCGCGTCACTGGTCGAGATCGTCACCGGTTCGAGCCTGTCGCTCATGGGAACAGCCCGACTCGCCATCTTGACCGCGCTGCTCAACATCACGGTCGTTCCATTCCTGTATATCGGTGCGGCCGCGCTCGATCGTTTGGGGGTCACTCGTGCGTCGCGCACGTAAACGTATGGAATTGGTTCGCTTCGCGGACCGCAAGCGAAAGCGAGTTGACGAACGCGCCTCTGACGAGATCTTCTTGTCGCGTCGCATGTTGCTCTTCAAAGGGATGTTCGTAGCGGGCTTCGGCGGTCTCGCTGCGAAGCTCGGCAAGATGCAGATCGTCGACATGCGCCAGTACGCCAGTCAGGTGAAGGGCAACGCCCAGCGCTTCGAGGTGCTGAATGCCCCGCGTGGAATGATCGTTGATCGCAATAACAACGTGCTCGCCGAGAACCGAATCAGCTGGACGATTTCGATCCTGCCGCCCGATATACCGGACGACGAAACGAAGCTCAATTACATCCGGGAACAGCTGACCAAGACGCTCGACCTCAAAGAGATGCTCGTGGTGCGTCGAAACGGTTTGCCGCTCGGTTCCGAGAACTACGTCCTCCGCTCGCTCGCCAAGTCGATCGGCAAGGATCCGACCGATCTGATCGAACAGGTGATGATCGATACTTCGGACAATCTGGTGCCGGTACAGCAGGATCTGACGCAAGCTGATGTCGACCGCTACAAACCGCTGGAGAAAGAACTGCCGGGTGTTCACGTCATGGGGCAGTTCGATTTTCTGCTGGAACTGCATGCCAACGATGTGCTGCCGGTGACTGTCAAGGAGGATGTGCCGAAAGACACGGCGCTGATGCTGCAATCGAATGCGCTCTATCTGCCGGGTGTTCAGGTGAGCGATCAGAAGCTGATCCGGCGCTATCCCGATGGTCCCGAGTTCGCGCATATTCTCGGCTACGTTGGCCCGATTACCGAGCAAGAGTACGACGCGGCGCAGGCCAAGGGGAACAATCCGTACATCGCAACCGATGTCGTGGGTCGAGGCGGCCTCGAAGAGGCGTTAGAGCCGTACTTGCGTGGCCAGCATGGCGGCCGCTGGGTGCAGACCGACGCGCGCGGCGTGGAGCTCGCGGAAATTGCGTCAATGCGGCACGATCCGACGCCCGGATACACGGCCGTGCTGACCATCGACCGCGATTTCCAGAAGACGGTAACGGCCGCGCTACAGGACGGGATCAACAAAGCCGCCGAGGGCGCGAAGAAGGATGGCAGTGACGCCCAAATCGGCTCCGGTGTGGCGATCGCCATCAATCCGAAGAATGGCGAGATCCTGGCGCTTGTCTCGTTGCCGGTCTACGATAACCAGCTCTTCGTCGACGGTATTTCCGAGAAGCAGTACCAGGCCTATCTCAACGATCCGTTCAAGCCGTTGACCAATCTCGCCGTCAGCGGTGAATTCCCGCCCGGCTCGACGATCAAGCCGTTGATCGCCTGCGGCGCGTTGCAAGAGGGGACGCTGTCCAACGACACGCAGTACTACTGCGCCGGTTCTATCCGGGTGCCGACCGTGACCGATGAAAAGGGCGGCAACACGTACGTTTGCTGGTGGCCGGAGGGGCACGGGGCGATTTCGGTCGAGGATGCGCTGGCGCAATCGTGCGACGTCTTTTTCTATAACGTCGGAGCTCCCGGTCAGAAGATCGAAGGCACCGATACGACGCTCCATTATTTCATCCCCGGCGATCCGAACCCGCACAACTTTGAGGGGCTGGGGATTGACCTGATCGACAAATACCTGCGCAATTCCTTCGGATTCGGCCAGCCGACCGGGATCGAACTGGCCGGTGAAGCCTCCGGTGTCGTGCCGGACGCCAAGTGGCTCTTCCAATCCCCTTTGCACGAATACTGGTCTGTCGGCGATACTATCAACGTCTCGATCGGGCAAGGGCATGTCTCGTGCACCCCG
>CALAGB010000151.1 GCA_937891245.1 uncultured Thermomicrobiales bacterium
CACGTCTCACGATCCAGAATCTGCTCCTCATCGAACTCCCTGGGAGCCGACGTCGCCCCGACAACGTTGGTGCAGGTCTTCGTACTGGCAACGCGTCCGCCAGAAGCGGACACGTTGCCAGTTTTCGATTTTACGATCGGACCTAAGACGTATTCGAATCGATTCGCTGACTACGGCCGGCCACGATACCAATAGCCGCCCCCGCCGAGAAGGAACAGAATCACGATAATAATAATGAGCAATGTCAGTGTAGACATAAATCTTCACCTCTTCCGGTCGCGCATCTGCTGAAATCTCTTTCGTTTCTTGCGCGAACGTCGCGCAAAGAAAGAGACATGTAGGTGCCATCTACGCAATCGATGTGCCGTCATCTCGTGACGGCGGGTGTGTCGTCCTGAGCAATCGTGTGTTACGAGGACCGATTTCGGTCAAATGCTGTTTCGGGTATGAGGGGTCAAACCGGCCACGCCTCAAGTCGGTCGGCAGCGTCCCAGAAGCCATATTCGTAGCGCGAACTGGCGAGGAAGATGGTGTCGATGCGAGCGAGCTCGTCTGTCGAGGCACGGGCGGCGACGCGATCGAAGGTGTCACGCAGCCGCTCGGCAAGCTCGCCGAATTCGGGACCGCTGTACATTTCGATCCACTCAGCATAGAGCGGGTCGCCCGGCAGACCGGCTTTCGCGAGTGCCAGGCCGATCTCCCGGTAGCCCCATTGACAGGGGAGAAGCGAGGCCATGAGTTCGGCGATTGTCCCGCCGTGGGCCACAGCGAGCAGATGTCGTGTGTAGGCATGCGTCGTCGGCGATATCGGGGTCACTTCCAGCTCTTCACGCGAAATGCCGAGCCGTTCGGCAAAGCCTCGGTGCAGATCCATTTCTCCGTGGAGGGTTTCGTGAACCAGTTCGGAGAACAGTTCCATCAGTTCCAGATCGTGAGCGCGGGTGACGCCGAGCGCCAGCACCCGGCTGTACTCGAGCAGGAAGAGATAATCCTGTCGGAAGTAGTAGACGAACGATGCTCGTGGAAGATCGCCCGTGCTAATACCACGCACGAATGGGTGGGCGAGAATCTGCTCGTGAATGGTGTGGGTTGCCTCAAGCAGGCGGGCCGAGGTGGACTGTAACATCATCTCCCTCTCACTCGTCTGAAACGGCCTATTTTGGATGAAGCGTTGTGGCCGACTTGAGCTGCGCGGCAAAGCCATCGCTGATCCATTGCACTTCACCAACCCTTGGGGCGATCCAGCGCGCGGTCGACACCTTCACCGGATCATCGGTGCCGTTGTCGGTCCATTCCACGAAGTCTACCTTCCAGGCGTTGATAAGCCCGGCCGGTGTGCTAACGATCTGCCAGGCGGCGACCTGAGCCGAAACGGTGACCCGCTTCGGTGGTGCGTTCATCGAGATCGCCATTGTCTGGGTTGACCACGATTGACCGATATACGGGTCATGGTTCGGGAAATAGTGAATCGGCGGCCAGTAGACGGTCGATCCGGTCAGCCGGCCGTCGCTGTCGAGCGTATCGCTGCCATAGAGATCGAGTCCGGCGGTCGTGATACCCCAGTAGCTGATCGCGTGTACATTGCCGGTATCTTCGCGCCGAGCAATAAGCTGCGAACCGGCCGCGAAGCTCCGTGAAATGCTGCTGACTGACCAGATTTCGTCGGTACCGAGCGATGTTCCATAGCGCCACTGGTCATGGTCGTTCATCGCCAGATAGGTTCGATCACCGCTCAGCTGGCTCATTGGTGTCGATTGGTAGCGCCAAGATTGGTAGTGCTGGCCGATGTTGCCCATCTCGACCTGCCAGCCGGTCGGGTTGCTCGGCGTGTACGTCAGCAAGCGTCGCTCGAATGGCTGGACGAGCACCCATTGCACGGCGCCCTGGAGTTTCACCTGCACCCAGACCGGATCGGAGATCGGGTAGCCGAGCACGAAGAGCCA
>CALAGB010000152.1 GCA_937891245.1 uncultured Thermomicrobiales bacterium
GCTGATCAACTATTTTCGGCGCACGCGAAGACTTCCGCTCCATAGTCCCCTCCACCAGACTTCGTCCCTTTGCCCGGAACCACCACGACCGGGCAGCGTGTGTGCGTTACGAATCCCTTCCACTCTCCACCAGTCGCTGTTCGAACCAGCGAGCAACATCCTCGTTGGTGCGCTGTGCGTCCGGTATGGCTTCCCAGGCCGCATCAAAATGTGCCTGGAAGCGGCGCGCTACCGCCGGACGCGAGAAACGCAGCATCATCTTGTTCTCTTTGGGGCTCGAGCCGAGTACGTAGCTCGGCAATGACGCGATCACCAGCTGATTGCTCTTGGCGCGATAGGTAATCGGGAAATGGTGCTCGCTCAAACCGACCATGTAGTTCGGGTAGGTGCGCAGGAGATCGATCACCGCGCGAATGTGGGCCGTGACGTCACTCCGCGGCAGTACGATATTCGGACCACGCGCTCCGCTGCGAATGTATCGTTCGAGTTGATCCCGCGGGACGATCGTCCGCGACCGATACTGCTGCAACGTGGCGATGACCGCCGAGCGGCGTGCCGCCGACCACCACTTCAGCAACATCGGATTCGAGGGATCGATCCCGTAGCAGGCGCGGAAGAGCGACAGTTCATCGATCGGCACCGTCGCCGGGCTGAGCGGCAGGCGATCGGCGAAGACGATGCGATCGCCGGCCAGTTCCTCCATACGAACTGAGCTGCGCAGGAAATCAATCGGTTCCAGCCCGTGCCGCTTGATGCCGTCGAGCAACGTCTCAATCGAGGCGTCGAGACCGTGTCGTTCGATTTCGGCAGCGACATCTTCGACAGTTCGGAGCAGACCGTTACGCGCCGGTAGTTGTGCGCGCAGGCGCTCAACGATCTGCGCCGTCACACGCGGCTCGAGCGCGAGGAACTCGTGCCAATTTTCTTGCGGAATCGAGAGATGCTGCAACTGCTCGCGTAACTGCTCACGTAGGCGTTTGGTTTCGTCCGCGGCATGAATGAGTGTTGCTTGCTCGATGCCGAGCGCGCTTGCGATCTGCTGGAGCATTTCGGGCTGAGCGCGCGCGGCTCCGTGCTCGATCTGGCTCAGTTGCCGGTTGGTCATGCCCACACGTTGAGCCAGCATCGCCTGGCTCAGCCCATGCTGCATGCGCAACTCGCGGATCGTCTTGCCCAGAGAAACCCGATACTCGTCGTCCGATAATCGCGCCGTCACCGAAGACACCATCGACGCCTACTTACATCGCACTCGGAGAAACAGACCAGGCCAAAGGTACCACGAATTCCACTGTCATGCGCAAGTCGATAGCGCAAGATTCATAATTCGCGCTACACCGGGTGCTTTTTCGAGGATAGTCCTCCATTCAGTGCCTGTCAGGAACAAATCGTCCTGATCGGGAAACACGAAAGTCATGAACCTTAGGGACGCGACATCAGCTACAAACGCTTGACAGCGTTCGCACTCCATGGTTTCTGAGGAGCAATGGACGTCACATCGACGAACCGGCGGGGACCGGAGGAGTCAGACACGACAGCACTCCATTCGTCGGTGGGAACGAAAGGGAGGTATCAGATGACAGCAGGACAATCCAGTAACCTCGAAACTCAACTCATCGACGCGGTCTCCGCCGATGAGTTGATGGATTCAACCCGCTCCATCGCGCAGTGGGTTCGACTCTCCGGCACTGAGGACGAAGCCAAAGCCTTCGATTGGATCGAAGCCAAGCTGAAGGGTTTTGGCCTCGACACGCATCGCTACGCACACCCGGGACTCGTCTCCTGGCCGGAGTCGGCGTCGCTCGAATTGCTGACCGCCGACGGCACTGAGGCGATTCCCTGCGCCACACACGCCTTTGCCGCGTCTACTCCCGCTGCCGGTCTCGAAGGTGAACTTGTCGCCGTGGGAACCGCGACCGCCGAGAATCTGGGGAAGGTCGACCTACGGGGCAAAATCGCCCTGATCGACGGGATCATCGCGCCGAACTTTAACCAGTTGGTTGAGGAATCGGGTGCGACGGCGGCCATCTGGATCGCCGGTGGACGCCTGCACGAGCGCGGACTCGACCCGATCTGGGGCACGCCAACGCCCGAGACGGCGCATCTCCTGCCCCGAACGCCGTCCGTGTCGGTCAAGGCCGGGGAAGGCGACCAGATCAAGGCGGCGCTCGCCAAGGGGCCGCTCCGCGTCCGGCTGCACACCGTCGTCTATCAGGACTGGCGCACGCTGCCACTCCTCACCGCCGACCTGAAACCGTCGGGGGATACCCCGGAAGCCGATCTCTTCGTCATGTTCAGCGGACACGTCGACTCCTGGTATTACGGCGCCATGGACAACGGCACCGCCAACGCGACGATGATCGAAGTCGCACGCATCATGGCGCAGCATCGCGATACGAGGCGTCGCGGTATTCGATTCTGCTTCTGGTCGGGGCACTCGCACGCGCGCTACGCCGGCTCCGCCTGGTACGCCGACAACTTCTGGCACGACCTCTACGATCACTGTGTGGCGCACGTAAACGTCGACTCGGTCGGCGGCAACGGCGCGACGATTCTCTCGCAGGGGAACAGTATGTCGGAAGTGCGTGAGTTCGTCAGCGACGCGATCGAGCAGATCGCCGGGCAGGAACTGGCGGCACGTCGCTTCGGGCGTTCCGGCGACCAGTCATTCTGGGGGCCGGGTATCCCAGCCATGCTCATGTCGCTGTCCGAGCAGCCGGCCGCGAACGCCGATCCGCTCCTGCTGGCGCTGCACCATCAGATCAGCGGCGGTGCCGGGGTCGGTGGCGGTCTTGGCTGGTGGTGGCATACCCCGGAAGATACCGTCGACAAGATCGACCCGGACTTCCTGAAGCGCGACGCCACCATTTACGTGCTCATCCTGAACCGGCTGAGCTCCATTCCGGTCCTGCCGTTCAACTACGCGGCGGTCGTGGATGATCTGGGCGCCGTTACCCGCGCGATTCAGGAAAAGGCGGGCGACAATCTCGATCTTTCACCGGTAACGGAGCAGATCGCCGCGCTCCGCACGGCCGTCGATGCGCTCAATACGGAACTGACTCGCGTGCGCGAGAATGGCAGCCAGGAGCAGCAGATCGCCGCCAATCGCGGCCTGATGCGGCTCGGCCGCAATCTGATTCCAGTCGATTACACCAATACCGGCCAATTCGATCACGATCTGGCCGTGCCGACGAAGCCGATGCCGGCGCTGCAAGGGGCCGTCGAACTTACGACCCTCGATCCGAAGAGCGCCGGATACCAGTATCGTCGCACGCGGCTCATCCGCGAGCGCAACCGCATCGTCTTCGGGCTGAAAGAGGCAACCCGAGCGGCCAACGACACGCTGGCGACGCTGCGCCAGGCCTAACGCGTCAAGGAAAGGGAAGGCGCGATGTCGGTTGAATTGACCGGACGAATCGCGATCGTGACCGGCGCGGCGCAGGGGATTGGCGCCGCGACCGCGCGCAAGCTGTCTGAACGTGGTGCCCACGTCATCGGCGTCGATCTGCAGGCCGCGCCGCTGCGGCAGGTCGCCACGGAGATCGGCGGCAAAGCGGTGGTGCATGACATCACTGATGCCGCCGGTGACCAGCAACTCGTCGACGACGTGATCCAGGAGTTCGGCAAAGTCGATATTCTGGCCAATGTCGCGGGTGGCGTGCTTAATGCCGCCCGCGGCATCGAGAACCTGACGCTCGAAGACTGGCACAAGGTGATCGCGCTCAACATGCATGCTCCGCTCTACCTCGCGAAAGCGGTCGCACCCGGTATGAAAGCACAACGGAGCGGGCGGATTATCGCTGTCGGCTCCGGCGCCGGACGCAGCCACAGCCGCACCGGCGTGATCCCGTACGCAGCCGGGAAGGCGGGGCTCATGGGGGTCATCCGCCAGCTCGCGGTCGAGCTGGCGCCGTATGGCATTACCTGTAACGTCGTCTCGCCCGGCCTCATCCTCAGCGAGCAGGGCCGCGTCGACTGGGAGAGCAAGTCACCGGAGCGCCAGGCACGCGAGATGGAGACGGTCGCCATCGGCCGTACCGGTGAACCGCGAGAGATCGCCGACGTCATCGCCTTCATCGCTTCCGACGAGGCGAGTTACATCGTCGGCCAGACGATCATGGTTGATGGCGGACACTGGATGTTCTAGCCGTCGCCTGAGCGACCTTGACCTGAATCAGGGCTCGGTTGCTCACGACGATCAACACAAGCAAAACGAGCGCGAGCGCGCCGGTTCCGGCCAGCGTCGCTCGCGCCCCGATCAGCGAACTGAGCGCCCCTGACAACAAGATGCCGAGCGGTGTGCAACCGATCGCCATGGCGAGCACGCCGAGCGCGCGGGCGCGCAGCCGAGGCTCGACGTTGTTGATGATCAGCACCGGCTGCATCGCCGAGAAGGCTCCGGCACAGCCGCCAGCCAGAATCTGCAGGCAGAGCGACAGCGGAAAGACCTGCGAGATACCGAGCAACACCACAACGCCGCTCGTCGCCAGCGCTCCACCGAGGAAGAAGCGCCCGGCAAATTCCAGACGCGCCCGGAAGACAAGCACTCCGGCGACGACGATGGCGCCGATCCCATCCGCGCCCGCCAGTATCCCCATCCGCTGCGGACCGATGTCGAGAATCTGTTTGGCGATGACCGGGATGAGCTGCTGGTAGGGAAACGTGAGCAGGTTCATCACGACGGTAACGAGCAGCACACCCTGAATCAGCGGAATCCGCACGACGGTGCGAAAACCTTCGCCGATCAGACGTAGGAGCGGAACCGAACCTGACCGTTCGATCGCGGCCTCATCAAATACGCGCCGGAGCCGGAGGACGGCGAAGACTCCGTACGCGTAAACGACGGCCAGCACTCCGTACGCGAGCGACGCTCCACCCATCGCCAGCAACGCCCCGGCCACG
>CALAGB010000153.1 GCA_937891245.1 uncultured Thermomicrobiales bacterium
GGCCATGATGCCCGCGAAGACCGGGCCGCCGATGTTGCCCCACATGACGATCATGTTCGAGAAACCGACGATCTTGCCGAATGACGTGCGCCCGAAATAGTCGGCGCGCATCGGCTGCATCAGCACACCACGTGTGCCGTGGGCCATTCCCTGCATGACGGCGAAGAGAATGACCGGCAGGAGCGAATGCGCCCAGGCCAGGAGCAGGAGCGCCGTTGCGTGACCGAACATCGCCAGCGAGGCGACGAGCCGTTTACTGAAATGATCGCCGAGATAGCCCCCGAGTAGCGTGCCGACCATCATCGTGCCGGTCAGGAGCGAGACGATGGCCGCCGCGGCACTGAGCGAAAAGCCGAGACCTTCGGTCAGATGCGGAATGAGGTGCACCGTCAGCGCCGAGACGACCAGCATCGCCGTGCCGTGGCCGAGTGAGATGAACCAGAAGGCAGGCGTGCGCAGCGCCTCGCGCGGGGTGAAATCGGACTCGTTCGCCGGCAGCGCGACGCTCGCCAACACCGGTCGCAGTTCGTCCTCCGGCTTGGCGCCGTCCGGCCGGAGCCCGTACGTCTCCGGGCTGTGGCGAATGACGCGTGCCAGTGGCAGGCCGGCGGCGATGAAGAGGAGCCCCGAGACGAAGGCGATGGTCCGCCAGCTGGTGCTGGTCATCGACCAGGCGACGAGCGGCACGGCCAGCCCGCCGATCCCCATGCCGAGCTGTACCATTCCCATCGCCGTCGAACGCTTGCGTGCGAACCAGTTGACGACGCTGTGCGCCACCGAGAAGAAGCCGGCGAAATTGGCGCCGAGCGAGATGATGAAGATGCAAAGAAAGAACATCAGCAGCGAGTGGACCTGGCTGAACAGCATGAATCCGACGCCGAGGAAACAGATACCGACCTGGATTACCCGGCGCGGTCCGAC
Organism: uncultured Thermomicrobiales bacterium; assembly: GCA_937891245.1. Taxonomy (GTDB): domain Bacteria; phylum Chloroflexota; class Chloroflexia; order Thermomicrobiales; family Thermomicrobiaceae; genus CALAGB01. The sequence continues at coordinate 922 of CALAGB010000153.1, forward strand.
GCGATCGAGGAGCCAGCCTTGCAACGGGCCGAACAGCCCGTTCTGGGCCGGCTGGAGGGAGTAGGCGAGTGAGAAGGTCGTTTTGCTCCAGCCGAACTGCGCTTGGAGCAGCACGACGTAGGCGCCGTACGCCTGCGAAAAGAGGCCACTCACGAGCGCCTGGATCAGCGCCCCACCGGCGACGATCCACCAGCCGTGGAAAACGGACCGCGCTCGCTGGCGCACGAGCGGTACGGTGATCACCTGAGACTGTCCCCTGTCTCCTGCTGTGGCCCCATCATCGGTCGCGCCAAGGATTACGAAACGCGCTCTACCATAACACGGACGGCGGATGCGCGCCGTATGCAAACCCGTATTGCGCGGGTTGCGTCCGGTACCCAAGTTTTCGCAAAGAGTATCAATAGGTTAACACGGAAGGCCTTTGTCACGAGCGGTGGGGTACCTTCAAACCGAAGCAATCCGGGACCGGAAGTGACTGGAAATCCGCGTGCAATCGCGCATTATTATGGCATTGCCGCAGGCGGAAGGGAGATGGGTTCACATGAGCAACATCCGAATCGACACGGTTCTCATGGTCGTTCTCTTCGTCGTTACCTCGGGATTCGCGATTTCGCAGATCTTCGACCAGCTGAATCGTCCGTATCTCATCACGTTTTCCGGTAGCCGAATGCGGCTCCTGATCGCGCGAATGGCCGTCTGGAGCATGGCGGTTCTGGTGAGCCTTGGCTTCGGCGGTATTCTGTTTGCCGTTCTGCCGGGCGTTGTGGCGCTTCCGATCTTCTTTGCCTTCGAGGCGATCGCGCTCGATATTTGCACGCAGCGCGTTCAGTACGAGCGGCTGCCGGAGCTTGAGATGAACCCGGTTCCGCAGAATGTGAGCAGCGCCTTCTAGCTCAGATCGAAACCGTCTGATTCGAAATCACGTCTGTTACGTCCGCGAACTGCACCTCGGGTCGAGCGCCAAACACCTGCTCGGCCCGAGTTTTCCATTCATCGTTGTAGACGCTTTCCGCGCGCTCACGCGATTCCCAGACGTAGGCCCCGCCCGCTTCGCGTCGCTCCGGCGCTACCCAGTAGAGCTTCTGCCGCAGACCGTCGAGCCCGACGTAGAAATCGCGTCGAGAGCGCGAGGTCGCCGCGAACTGCTCCGGATCGAAGTTGTCACCATAGCGGAACGTCACAATCGCCAGAATCATCAGTCGTCTCCCAACACCTCCACGAACTCATCGTCCAGCACACTCATCAACAGCTGATCGTGCCAGGTGCCATCCCGGAACATATCTTCGCGCAAAACGCCGTCTTCGCGAAAGCCGATGGATTGATAAGCGCGGCGCGCGGCCATGTTCTCGGCGAAGACCGACAGCCAGACCTTGTGCAGTCCAAGTCCGCCCGTTTCGACCGGCGTGAAGGCGTGACGCAGGACCGTCGCCAGCGCTTCTTTGGCGAATCCATGACTCCAGGCGCTCCGCTTGCCGATCATCAGCGCCAGCTCCGCCTTGCGATTGACCTCGTCGACCTCGAAGAGCGTGACATAACCGATCGGTTCGCCCTCACTCAGAATCGCCCAGACGAGCGCGCCGTCTGCCTGATTGCGCGCGTACCAGCGCTCGATAGCGGCCTGATCGGGGATATCCTGGGTGATCCAGAAACGCGTCACTTCGGGATCGGAGCGCCAGCGCCGCACGGCCTCGAAATGCTCCGGGCCAAGCACCGTGAAGCGCAAGCGCGGGCTGCTGAGTGCCGTCGGTTGCGAGGTGGACATGATCGCTCCTTTTGGCGGTTGAGCGCGTGAATGACACGCTTGAGTGTACAGGGCGATATGGCGGCGTGCCGATTGACGTGGTGCCGCCCGACGCTCGCCGGGAACGGCGGGCATCGACGCACCGCACCGTGCCTCTTGACATCGTACCCCGCGCCGGACAACGATCGGATGAGCACGGCTGAAAACGATGTTGAAGAGAGCAGCACGATTGAACGGGAGGGATCCATGGCAGCATCACGGCGGGGGTTCGGACTGGCGGCGGCGGTAGAGCCGGAGGTGATTCGGGGCGCGGCACAGTTGGCGGAAGAGCTCGGCTATCATTCGTTCTGGCTGAACGATAACGATCAGGGCGATGGTCTGGAAGGGCTGGCGCAGGCGGCGTCGGTAACGAGCCGGATCATGCTCGGCGTCGGCGTGATCGCGCTGTCGCGCAAGCCGGCCGAGCAGATCGTTGCGCATCTACGGCAGCTCGACGGCTCGCAGGGCGGCGAAGTGCGCTTACCGCTGGATCGGCTCTGGCTCGGCGTGGGGAGCGGTGCCGGTGGGAAAGGCGCGCTGGAGCGTGTGCGCGATGGGCTGGAGACGCTGAACCGCGAGGCGAACACGACCGTCTTCATCTCGGCGCTCGGCCCACGGATGTCGCGACTGGCGGGCCAAGCGGCCGCCGGAGTGCTCTTTAACTGGCTGACGCCGGAGTTTTCCGAGACGGCGAACGGCTGGGTGCGGCAGGGCGCGGAGCAGGCCGGTCGTCCGGTACCGGTGCTCGCCTCGTATGTGCGCGTTTCGCTCGGGCCTGATGGCGCGCAACGGATGGAACGCGAAGCGGCGCGCTACAACGGCGTGCCGTCGTACGGTGCACACTTCAAGCGCATGGGGATCGAACCGGGCTCGGCCGGCATTCGCGGCGAGACGGCAGACGATATTCGCCGGGCGCTGGCGAGCTGGGAAGGGCGGCTCGACGAGATCGTGGTGCGCTCGATTACGGCGCACGATACGCTCGAAGAGACGCTCGATCTGGTACGCGCCGGAGCCCCTGGGCAGTAAAAAACACCGCGAATGTACGCGGTGCCTTGGAGGCACGAAGGGGTTGACAGGCTAGAACATCCGTGCTAATGTAGGGAGTACCGGTCGAGCTTTGGGTCAAGCGTTACCGACCGGTTCTCCTCTACTCACCCCTTTTGGCCGTCGGGCGCCCCCACTCCCGGCGGCTCCCCCTTTAAGTCCAATTCTACGTGGTGGATCGGATTATTGTCTACTTCTGAAATGCGCTCGCCAGTTGCGCCAGGTGCGCGTTGTCGTGATCGATCAGGCGCTCGGCGATATCTTCGACGCTCAGCTCGCCATGTTCGTCGTGAATGCCGGTCCGCTCCCAATCTTTCAGCGCCAGGTTCATCAGAAGCGAGATCGTCTCACCCCGCTCGATGGCGAACGCTTCCAGCTCGGGACGGAACTCGAGCGCTTCGCCGGGATCGGCCGCGAGATTGGCCGCTTTAAGATAGGGCGTCTCCCGCGTCAGGATAAGTTGCATGCGGCCGCGATAGAGTTTTTCGACCTCGCTCATGTGGCGAAGGATGCGCGCCGCACCCCAATCGTTCGCGCTTCCAGCCGGCGGATTATCGCCGTACTGCTCAGACATCTCCTGAATACGCGTCGTTGCGTGCGAGAGATCGTCAAGCATCTCACCAATGGCATCGGTCATTGCGTTGTCGTTCCTTCCGTGGCGGTTGAGGTTCAGTGGCTCGCGGTATCGGTCAGGTGCCAGGTGATGCCGTACGGATCGCGGAAACGGAAGGCATGGAGATCATCCTGGATCACGGGATATGAGCGGATCAGCACAGTGCCGCGCAGGAAGCCGAGTGATTCGCTCGAAACGCGCAGGCCGACGTGCGCCAGGCGCGGTTCGAGCATGATGGCGCCATGTCCCGCGTTGAGCAGCAGAAGCGTAATCGGGCTGTTGCGCAGCACGACCAACTCCGGGTAATAGCCGGTGTTCAGCCCTTCGGTCCAGTCGAAATCGACCGGCATGATCTCCCACTCGTCACCGGTGCGACGGGCGCGGGCGACGATATCCATCTCGAAGAGGTCGTGATAGAACGATTCCGCTCGCTGGATGCTCGCGACGCGCAGGGCGATATGATCGAAGGCCTGGAGATCGAGCGTATGCTCGGCTTCGATGATGGCGGAACCACGCGGAATATCGAGCCCGTAGGGGAAGCCG
>CALAGB010000154.1 GCA_937891245.1 uncultured Thermomicrobiales bacterium
GACGTCGGCCTCGGCGAAGCCCTTATTGACATCGCCGCGCTTGAATGCCATCGCATTCGTGACGTTCGGTCCGAGATTCGAGGTATCGAGCTCCTGACCGCCCGAGACGCTGGCGTGCGCCGCTGCGTCTCCCGCGCCACCTTCTTGACCCGATGCGCGAATCGCAGGCGCATCCTTCGCCATGGCCGCGATCGGATCGACGTTGACACCGAGCGATTCGTATTCGACCGTGACCAGTGCAACCGCTTCAACCGCGGCATCCTCGCTGGTGGCGAGCACGACGGCGACTGGTTGACCGTAGTAGATCACCTTGTCGCGCGCCAGCATGGCGCGTGCCCGTTCGGACGGTTCTGGGCCGTCCGCCAGCAGATCTTTGCCAATAAGCACATCAACGACTCCCGGACTCGCTTTCGCGGCCGATGTGTCGATACTGACGATGCGTGCATGTGCTTGATAGCTCGTTGCAAGTCGCGCGTAGAGCATACCGGGCAAGGTGAGATCGGCGGAGTAGCGGGTCTGGCCCCGTACCTTTTGCGGGGAGTCGATCCGCGCCAGCCGCTGCCCGATAACCGAGGTAGCTGCCATCGTGCCTCCTTGGATGGATGGATCATCGCATAACGCATCGTGTATCTTCCGCCGATCGGTGCCGATTCGTCAAGAGCGAGGTTGCGAATGATCGTGGGATGTTGAGCTTGATAGTGCTCGGAGAATCATGATCTGGCGACGTAGCCCGATCCATTTCTGGTCGGGCGAGCGTCGGATGACGACGCCGTTGTGGCATCACGCCGGGTCACCTGGCTCTACCGCTCCAGCCCCAACTCCTGAGCGCCGAGCCGGCCGAGGAGGACGGCGTAGGGCGTGCCAGCGTTCTCCGGATGGTATTCGAAGCGGGCACGTTCGAAGTACTGCACGGTGAACCCGTTTTCAGTGAACGCTTCGCTGATCGGGAAGCCGAAGATCGCGAGGCCGCCATTCGCGTTCCAGTAATCGGCAAATGGGGCGCAGAGATTGTGACGGGTTGGTGCGAAATACGTGCAGTCGTCGTTTGCCACGACCGGCTGGAAGTGCGCGTCACCAGCCGAACGACGGTTGCGTGTCAGTTCGTCGCCGAGCAGGCCGAGCAGCACGTCATAGTTGTCCGGAGCGGCGCCAGGATGCCATTCGAAGCGGGCGCGTTCGAAAAACTGCATTGTCGTGCCGTTCCGCTGGAACTCGTTGGTCAGCGGATAGCCGAAAACGGCCAGTCCACCGTTCTGCTGCCAGTAGCTGAGGAAGCCGTTGGAGACCGTGAAGCCGGTTTCCGGGAAGGAGAGCGAGGTTGCCAGGGGGTAGGCGTCGTCGAAGTAGTTCCAGACGAGCTGCGAGACGTCGTAGCCGTGATCGTAGGCGAGCGATTCCTCGGTCATGCTGCCAAGGTAGGTGATCGCGTAGGCGATCGTCTGGCCGTTGCGATTGAACGTCACGATGCCGGCATCGTTCCAGGCGCCGTCCGGATCGTCCAGCCAGCCTGGCTTGTGGTGAAAGGTTGTGCCGGCCGGTAGCGGCCCGCCGACCGAGGCAGTCTGCCAAACCTCGGGAAGCGTCATCTTCTGCAAGACGTAGGCGGTAGCCCAGGGTGAGAGTGCCTGTCCATTGTAGAGCTGGGTCAGAACGAGATTCGTGTCGACCGCGGTGATCAGGTTTTCCCAGGCGAGGCCGAGATCGATCTCGGCGTGGTCGGGCGGGCTGTCCATGACGGACTGCGTGGCGCCGAGTTGCTGCATCAGGTCGTTGGCGCGCATCACACCGGCGACGACATCCCCACCACCGATCATCGTGAGGAGTTCGTAGGTCGCTTCGTTATCGCTCTGGGCCATCATCGCGTCGACCAGACCGTCGACATCGTCCTGGGTCAACGCTCCGGATTCGATATTCTGGGCCACGGCCATGAGAACGTAGATCTTGATCGTCGAGGCCGACACCTGCTGACGCGAGCCATTGATGTCTACCGTCTGACCGGTCTGGAGGTCGGTTACGGCAACGGCGTACTCACCATCCCAATCGCCAATCAGATCATCGAGCTGTTGCTGGAGCCCGGTGAGCGTGGTCGGTGTGCCGTCCGCTGCTGCCGGCGGAACGATCGCCAGCGAACCGGCGAGCAGCAGGCAGGCAAAAATGAGTCGCAGGCTCCGCGACACCCCAATTCCCTTCACGTATCCCCGTACCGTTCATCGGTCGCAGGTAAATCTGACCCCAGCAGGTTTGAGCACCGGCGCCATGATATGCCATGGAGTGAGAATCGAGAAGATGAGGGGGAAAGCGAGCGGCGGATCCCAGATCCGCCGCTCGCCCCGTCTTCGACTTAGCGTCTAGAGCGTCTTCGCCAGGGCGATGAGCGTATCGGCCTCTTGATTGGTCAGTGCCCGGCCGCGCTGCTGGTTGACCAGCAAGATATAGGTATTCAGGAACGCCTGTTTCATGCGCGGATTCTGCAGGCGATTCGCCATGTCAATGCCCGCGAGCGGTGCCGACAACCGATGGGCGACGGTGCTATTGTCAACGAACTGGTTCGTGAGCGCCGTCAGATCGGAAGCCGTTGCGATGACGGTGAAGGTCACCGAGGCGTGCCCAACGTTCCCAGCCGCATCCGTTGCGCTCGAGCTGATCGTGTTGCTACCGGGATTGAACGTGTAGGCGGGCGCGTTGATGTCCTGGCAGTCGGTGCTCGCGACGCCCGAGAGATTGTCGCTGGTTGTGCAACTGATCGAAACCGTCTGGCCAAGGGTGTAGTTCTCGGCGTTACCGCTGTAGGTGATAACCGGGGCCGTCGCGTCGTAGGCGATGGTCATCGAGACGGTGGTCGCATTCCCGGCAACATCCGTGCATGCACCGCTGACCGTGGTAGCGGCACTATCCGGTCCGCTGTAGGACACCGGGGCGCAGGTCGCGATGCCCGAGGTGGCGTCGTCACCGGTGATGGTGAAGGTGACCGGCGCATTGTACCAGCCGGCCTCGTTCGGGGCGCGATCCGGAGTGGCGACGACATTGGTTGGTGCGGTGGCGTCGTACTGGAGCGTCACACTGGTGGACGCGCTCTGGTTCCCGGCCTGGTCGGTACACGATCCACTCACGGACGCGCTGGTGCTGTCAGGCCCGCTGTAGCTGACATCCGTGCAACTGGCGATCCCTGAGGTGGCATCAGTTCCATTGAACCTGATCCCAACGGCGTGGTTGTACCAGCCGTTGGAGTCCGTGTCGCGATCGAAGGTCGCCGCGATGTTGGCCGGTGCAGTGGCATCATACTGCAGAGTGAAAGTCGTGGGCGCGCTGGTATTGCCGGCCTTGTCGGTGCAACTTCCGGAGACGGAAGCCGTCGCCCCATCCGGTCCGCTATAGCTGGTGCTGGTACAAGATGCGATACCTGACGTCGCATCCTGCCCGCTGAAGGTGACGCCGACCGCGTGGTTGTACCAACCATTGCTGTCGGCTGCGCGATCGGCCGAGCTGGTGACGCTCACTGGCGCGGTGGCGTCGTACTGTAACGCTACCGTGACCGGCGCGCTCGTGTTACCGGCAGCATCCGTACACGTCCCCGCGACGGAGGCCGAGGCGCTGTCGGGACCGCTGTAGGCCTGCATCGTGCAGGTATCGATTCCTGATGTTGCATCTTGCCCGGAGAATGTCACGGTTACCGGTGCGTTGAACCAACCCGCAGCATTCGGTTCGCGATCGGTCGTCCCCACGACATTCGCTGGCGCCGTCGCATCGTATTTCACATTGACACTGACCGGTGCGCTGGTGTTGCCGGCCAGATCGGTGCAGGTTCCGGTAACGGTTGCCGTGCCGCTGTCCGGGCCGTTGTAGGTGGTGCTGGTGCAGCTGTCGATGCCGGATGCAGCGTCGTCGCCGGAGAAGGTGAACGTGACGGCGTGGTTGTACCAGCCGTTGCTATCCGGAGCACGATCGGTTGCGACAACGACGTTGGTCGGTGCGGTGAGGTCGATATTGACGGCCGAGCTATCGACCGTGGTGCTGTTGCCCGCGAGGTCGGTCGCTGTGCCGCTGACGCTCTGGTTGCTTCCTTCGGTGCTGATCGTCTGATCGCTGGGGCACGAGGCAATGCCGGCGCCGGTATCCGTGCAGGTCCAGTGAATGGTGACGGTGGTGTTGAACCAGCCGTTCGCGTTGGGGCTCGTCGTCGCGGTGCCGCTGATACTCGGACCGCTCAGATCGATGTTGACGGCGGGAGCGCTAACGACCGTCGTGCTGTTGCCCGCTTCATCAATGGCGGTACCGGAGACGGTCTGATTCGCACCCTCGGTACTGATCGTCGTGTCGCTGGGACAGGTCACTACGGACGAGCCGCTGTCGCTGCACGTCCAGTGGATGGTTACGGGAGCGGTATACCACCCGTTGGCATTGGGGCTGGTCGTCGGAGAGCCGCTGACGGTCGGTCCTGTTGTGTCGATATTAACCGAGACGGTCTGGTGTGGCGTCTCTTCGTTGCCGGCGTTATCTGTGCTCCAATAGACGATCGTAGAGATGCCCTCGCTGCTGAGGGTGAAGGGAGCGGAGTAGGTCTGTTGGTTACCGCCGTTGATGGTGTAAAAGATATTGGCGACTCCGGATCCGCCGCTATCCGAGGCGGAGAGCGTGACCGTCACGGCCTGATTGGTCCACGTTCCGAACGTATATGCCGCTGCGTCGGCGGTGACGGCAGT
>CALAGB010000155.1 GCA_937891245.1 uncultured Thermomicrobiales bacterium
TGCTCATCGTCGCGGCGGTCGGGGCGGCGCGTTCCGAACGTGCGTTTCAGGTCGGCGGCTACAACCTGCCCGGCACCGAATTCAATCAGGCGTCAGAGATTCTGGCGACTGACTTGCAGATCTCGTCCGACAAATCGGCCCTGGTCGTCTTCCATTCTGATACGTTGCGGGTGACGGACAAACCATTTCACGACGCCGTCCAGAGCGCGCTGGTCAACTTGCAGTCCGAGCCGTTTGTGGTGAAAGCCGACTCGTTCTACAGCAACGGCGTACCGGACATGGTCAGTGCTGACAATCACACGACGTACGCGCTGGTGACGCTGGAGGGCAGCGAAAACGAGCTCGAAGAATCAGTGCCGGAGATGCGGCGGTTGGTCCGGTCCGATGTCATCACCGTGCATCTGGTCGGGCAGGCGGCCGCCAACTACGACGTCACAACGGCCAGTGCGCAGGATCTAACGCGCGTCGAACGTTACACCTTGCCGATCATCTTCATCCTGCTCATCGTGCTCTTCGGCTCGATCGCGGCGGCCTGCGTGCCCGTCATCCTGGGTGCCGCCTGCGTGCTTACCTCGCTGGCGTTGCTTTATCTGCTCTCGCTGACGACCGATATCTCGATATTTGCGCTGAACGTCGCGTCGATGATCGGCCTCGGCCTGGCGATCGACTTCTCGCTCATGCTTGTCAGCCGCTATCGCGAGGAATTGCGCAATGCCGCGCCCGAGGTCGCGCTGGAGCGAACGCTGCAGACGGCCGGTCGTTCGATCACCTTCTCCGGCATCACGCTGATGCTGACGATGTCGGTGCTGACGCTCTTCCCGGTCATGATCATTCGCTCGATCGCGGTGGCGCTCGTCATCGTGGCGGCAGTCGCGGTGCTGGCCGGGCTGCTGCTTCTGCCGGTCATCCTGGCGATCCTCGGTCCAAATGTGAACCGGCTGAGCGTGCAGCGCTGGGTGCATTTCCGGCGCAGCACCGGGGGCGAGAGCGTCTGGCGCCGCTGGGCCTACCGCGTGATGGCGCGCCCCTGGACGAGCATCGTCATCGCGGTGGCCATCCTCGGGGTAATGGCGTTACCGGCGCTTCGCATGCACGTTACGGGCGTCACCGTCGAGGTCATTCCGAAGAGCACCGAATCGCGCAAGGGTGTCGATCTGCTCAAGCAGGCGTTCGGCAATGGCCAGGCGTCGCCGATCTTCGTTGTCGTACAGGCGCCGACCGTCGGCGGGCTCTGGCAGCCCGCTCTGATGGAGGGTGTGCTCGCTCTCAACGAGCACCTGAAGGCTGATCCGCGCGTCGCCAATATCCAATCGCTCGCGACGTTGGTGCCGAACCCGACGCCCGAATGGATGCGCTCGCTCTCGCCGGTGACGCTCGCCTCGAATCCGGATCGGCTGCGCCTCGCCAAGCAGCTGGCGAATATCGACGGGACCAATTCAACGACCGTCCTGATCGTCTACCCGAAAGAGAACGAGACGAATAAGCAGACGGTGCAGTTGATGCTCGATCTGCGTCACGATGCGAAAACCTGGGCGCCCGGCCTGGTGAGCGCCAACGTCGTCATTGGCGGTTCTCCGGCGCAGCATTACGACTTCGACCATGTCGTCTATAGTCAGTTCCCGCTGCTGGTGGCGCTCAGCCTGCTCGTCACCTTCGTGATCCTGATGCTCTTCTTCCACTCGCTCATCCTGCCGCTTAAGGCGATTCTGCTCAACGTCATCTCGCTCATCGCCAGCTACGGCATTCTGGTGCTCGTCTTCCAGTTCGGCTGGGGCGATTCGCTGCTCGGCTTCACCTCGCTTGGCGCGCTGCTCAGCTACACGCCAGTGCTCCTCTTCTCGATCCTGTTCGGCCTGAGCACCGACTACGAGGTCTTCCTGCTCACCCGTGTGCGTGAATACTACCGGCGTGGCGAATCGAATGAGGACGCCGTGGCGCTCGGCCTGGAACATACGGCCGGCATCATCACGGCGGCCGGCCTCATTATGATCGTCGTCTTCGGTTCGTTCGCGCTGACCCAGGTGCTCGTCATTAAGGAGATTGGCTTCGGCCGGGCGGTCGCGGTTTTGCTCGAAATGACGCTGGTACGTATCGTCCTCGTGCCGGCCACCATGAAGCTGAGGGGCCACTGGAACTGGTGGATGCCGCCCTCGCTCAACCGCCTCATCCCCGAAATCGACGAAGGCGAAACCGCCCCCGAGCCGGCGCTCGGCTTTTCGGGAGGCGGGGAGTAAACGGAGCTGCTCGCGCGGAGATGTAGAGACGCGGAGATTGTCGGGATGTAAGCCCGGACGGTTGAGCCGCCCGGGCTTACCCGTATCTACAGCGCCTGTGCCAACTGCGTGAGCGTAGCGATCTCCTGAGCGGTCAAGCCGCGTCCGCGCTGTGTGTTCAGCAGGTAAACGTAGGTATTGATCGCTGCGCTCTTCATGCGGCTGTTGTGCATCCGTTCGGCGAGTTGCACCACTTGTAGCGGCGCGCAGAGTTGATTGGCCGAGCGGCTGTTGCCGGCATATTGGCCGGTCAGATTGCACAGACTGCTGACGGTTACATCCACCGTGAAGGTGACCGAGCCGCTGCCGATGTTGCCGGCGTAGTCGGTGGCCGTGGCCGAATACGTGTGCGTTCCGGTTCCGAAGCTGGCAGCCGATCCGGTGATCGGGGTACAGGTGTTGGTGGCGAGACCGGAAAGCCCAACTTGATCGGCGGCAGTGCAGCTGATGTTTATTGCCTGATCGACGGTGTAGGTGCCCTGATTGCCGCTGTAGGTGACGGTAGGCGGGGTTTTGTCGATCATGATGTGGACCGTCTGCGCGGTCTCGGTGTTATTAACGTTGTCGATGCTCCAGAAGGTCAGCGTATGGTCGCCGTCGGTGCTGATGGTGATGGCGTCCGTGTAAGTCTGCTGGGTGCCACCATCGAGCGTGTCATAGGTCGCGGCGATACCGGATTCCTCATCGTTGGTGGCGGCCGTCGTGTCGCTGGCGCTCATGGTGACTGTGACTGATTGGTTGGTCCAGGTGCCGAAGGTATAGGGCGAGTTCGCGGGCAGCGTCGCCGTGGCCGTTGTCACCGGCGGAGTCGTATCTGGGGTGAGGTTGGTCAAATTGAAGGAAACTGGAGCCGCACCGCTGGCGCCGGCCGTGACGGTATAGCTGCCGGTGGTGCCGTTGGCAGTGGCCGTGACGCTTGCCTGAGCGCTAGCGATCGTCGCGGTCGACGCAGAAAGCGCCGCCGCAGCCCCAGCGACCGGGGTCACCGCGTAGCTGATGCTGCCCCCGTCGACCGGCTCGGTCGGGTCATTCGCGGTCACGGTGACGGCCAGCGGATTGGGGAACGCGCTATTGATCGCCGTCCATTGTGGCGTCCCGGCAGAGACCGGCGCCAGCTTGAAGCCCTGGCTTTCGAAGGCGCCAATATCGCAGTGCGCACCCTGTGTTCGGGCGACGCCGCGCTGGTCGAGGTTGTTGACGGTTCCGCTGCCGGTCGCCGCGCAGGTCGTATCATCACCAGCGTCGATCGCGGGTGAACCTGGCAGCAGTGGGAACGTTTGAGTCGGGCCGCCGTAGTTTCCGAGCGGGCCGAGGAGCGCGGGTTCGCTGAAGTTGCTGCTGCCGCTGATGACGCTCATCGTATCGTCATCAACCAGATTGTTGCCGCCGCTGATCGTTGATCTAACTGGGGATAAATATCCGATATTCCCACCAGTAGAGAACGCCATGATGACATTGTTGAGCGTAACTGGGGCAACATCGTCTTCATCGTAGAATGCTCCACCGACGATCGAATCGTTATGCGCGAGCGTGCTATTTGTCACGCTTGTTACACCACGAGATGAAAAGATTCCGCCGCCCACGTCGCTCGTATTACCGGCGAAGGTGCTGTTCGTCACGGTAAGAATTCCGCTCTTGGCGATGCCACCACCGCCGCCAGGGGCGTTATTATTTGTGAACGTACTATTCTCGACTGTGAGCAGGCCATCACTACGAATGCCGCCACCGTAGCCGGGAGTCGTGTTCTCCTGCAGCGTGACGCCGGTTAACGTCAGTGTGCCCTGATTGGAAATGCCGCCACCATCGCCGCTTCTGGCCGCACCGTTGCCATGCTGAATCTTCAGGCCGCTAACGCTGGCGGTCACGCCAGCGTTGATGACGAGAACGGTTACGGCGTTGTTGCCGTCGAGGATGACCTGATGACCGCTGCTATCGATTGTCAGGTTCTTGGAAATCGTGAGCGTACCGGTTGTCAATGTCGTGGTGCAGTCCTGGTCGTAGACGATCGTGTCACCCGCGCTGGCGGATGCGATCAAACCGCGCAGCGTGTTTGTGCCGCTGTCGGCGCAGTCGGTGACGTGCAGCGTGCTGGCGGCCGCGACGCTCCCGACCGGCACGGCGGCCACGAGCGCGAACAGCAGCAGCAGCGCGCTGCCGATGAACTGAACACGGCAGTGCTTCGGACGAATCAACGATTCCATGCGCGGTCCCTTCCTCTTCGAACGGCGACGCGTTTACAGATCCCGTGCCAGTTGCGAGAGCGTTGCCACTTCCTGTGCCGACAGGCCACGCCCGCGCTGCATGTTGAGCAGCAGGATGTAGCTGTTGATGGCCGACTCTTTCATCCGCTGGTTGTGCAGCCGATCGGCCAGTTGCACTACGCCCAGCGGCGCAGAGAGTTGACTTGCTGTACGACGATTGCCGGCGTAGTGTGCGGTCAGACTGATCAGGCCGTTCACGGTCACTCCGACGGTGAACGTCGTCGAGACAGTGGTTGTGTTGCCCGCGTTGTCGGTCGCTGTGGCCGAGAAGGTCTGCACCCCAGCCCCAAAATCGGCCGCCAGTCCGGTGATATCGGTGCAGTTGGTCGAGGCGATACCGGAGAGATCCGGCTGATCAGCGGCGGTGCAGTGGATGCTTACCGTCTGATCGACGGTATACGTTTCCTGGTTGCCGCTGTAGGTGATGGTCGGCGGCGATTTGTCGATGCGTATATGGACGGTCTGGCTCGTTTCGGTGTTGTTCGCGTTGTCGACGCTCCAGAAGGTGAGCGAATGATCGCCGTCGGCACTGATCGTGAAGGGCCCGCTATACGTTTGCTGTAGTCCACCATCGAGCGTGTAGTAGGTGTGGGCCACGCCGGACCTGGTTTCATCAGTCGCCCCCGTCCCGTCGGCAGCTGTGAGCGTGGTCGCGACGTTCTGATTCGCCCAGCTACCGAAGCTGTAGTCGGTGCTGGTGCCCGCGAGAACGGCGGTCGCCGTCGTGATCGGCGGCGTGACGTCCGGCGTGCCGGTGTTGGTGAGTGCGAACGTCGCCGACGAGTCGCCGCCAGCACTGGCCGTGACGTTGTAACTGCCCATGGTGTCGTTGGCGGTGGCGGTGACGCTTGCCTGTCCATTGGCGATGGTCGCGGTGGCGTTCGACAGCGCGGCCGAGGCGCCGGTCTCAGGTGCCGTGTAGCTGATGACACCGCCATCGACCGGCCCATTCGGATCGTTGGCGGTAACGGTGAGGGCGAGCGGATTGGTGAAGGCGGTGCGTACGAGGGTGGACTGCGACGTGCTGCCAGTGACCGGAGTCAGGGTGAATCCCTGACTCTCGAAGGCACCGATGTCGCAGTGATCGCCGTGTGACCGGCTGATCCCGCGCTGGTCGAGATTGTTGACGGAGCCGCTGCCGGTCGCCGTACAGGTCTCATCGTCGCCCGCGTCGATCGCGGGGGAGCCTGGCAGGAGCGGAATGGTCTGGGTGGGGCCGCCGTAGTCACCGAGCGGGCCGAAAAGCGCCGGTGCCTGAATATTATCGCTGCCGCTGATGAGGCCGATGGTGTCGTCATCAATCAGATTGTGGTTACCGGTGAAGCCCCGATCATATGAATAATCAAGATCTCCACCGGTGGATCCGGCCACGATCACGTTCGTGAGTGTCACCAGGTCGGTTCTTCCAATGTTACTGTAGGAGATCGACCCTGTATTGTGCAAAGATCTATTATTGAGAAACGTGGAATTCACAATCATTATGGGCGGTGTTGGTTCAATAGGCGGAAAGATCAAAACTGCACTTCCTGTGCTAAAGGACGTATTGTCCACAAGAGTGCTATTCGTCATCATAAAGGCATCGTACGTGACGATACCACCGCCGTTTTGCGCGTTATTCGTGATAAAGGCGCTGTTGATAACCGTCAGTGGGCCATAGCCTTGGAGAGCACCTCCCATGCCGGAGGTCGTATTGTCCTGCAGCGTGACTCCGATGACGGTCAGCGTGCCCATACTGTTGATTCCGCCTGCAAGGCCACCGGCACTCGTACCGTTGCCATGCTGGATCGTCAGGTCCTCGATCGTTGCCGTAACGGCTTGGTTGACGGTGAAAATCGTTACGGCGTTATTGCCGTCAAGGATGACCCGATGACCGTTCCCGTCGATCAACAGATCTTTGTCGATCGTCAACATGCTGACGAGGGTGGTGGTGCAGTCCTGGTCGTAGACGATCGTGTCGCCCGCGCTGGCGGATGCGATCAAACCGCGCAGCGTGTTTGTGCCGCTGTCGGCGCAGTCGGTGACGTGCAGCGTGCTGGCGGCCGCGACGCTCCCGACCGGCAGCGTCGTCACGAGCGCGAGCAGGAGCAGTAGCGCGGCGCCGATGGACTGACTGTGGAAGCGATTCGGCCAAATCAACGATCTCATGCGCGGTCCCTTCCTCTTCGAACGACTAAGCGGTTACAGCTCCCGCGCCAGCTGCGTCAGGGCGGCGGCCTGCTGGGGGGTCAGGCCGTGCCCGACCTCGAGATTGACGAGTCGGATGTAGGTGTTGATCGCGGCCGTCTTCAGTCGATCGTTGTTGATGCGGTCGGCCAGCCGCACCAGCGTGAGCGGCACAGACAACTGGTTTGCGACCCTGCTGTTGCTCGCGTATTGCTCGGTCAGGTCGCTCAAACTACTCGCGGTCACGGTCACGGTGAAGCTGGTTGTCGCGGTGCCGACATTTCCGGCGGCGTCGGTGGCGGTGGCTGAGAAGGAGTGCGGTCCGACGCCGAAGGTCACCGCCGAGCCCGTGATATCGGCGCAGGTCGTACTGGCGAGCCCCGAGAGCGAATCGCTCGCCGTGCAGTGGATCGTGACGGTCTGATCGACGGTGTAGTTCCCTTGATTGCCGGAGAACGTGATCGTGGGATTCGTCAGATCGATCTCGATGTGGACCGTCTGGCTGCTCTCGATGTTTCCAGCGATGTCGACGCTCCAGAAGGTGAGCGGATGGTCTCCTTCGGCGCTGATCGCGAAGGGTGCAGAGTATGTCTGCTGGCTGCCGTTGTCGAGCGTGTAATACGTTCGCGCGACAGCGGAGCCGTCGCTGTTATCGCTGGCATCCAGCACGACGGTGACGGACTGATTGGTCCAGCCGCCGAAGGTGTATGGCGCGGCATCCGCAGTGGTCGTCGGAGCGACGAGGTCGATCATGACGTGGAACGTCTGTGGGGTTTCGTTATTGCTGGCGTTGTCGACGCTCCAGACGGTGAGGACGTGATCGCCAGCATCACTGATGGTGAACGGTGTGGCATAGGTCTGCTGGCTGCCGCTGTCGATCTGGTAATACGTGTGGGCCACGCCAGACTCGGTATCGTCGGTCGCGGCCGTCACATCGGACGCGGACAGGGTGACGGTGACGCCCTGGTTGGTCCAGGTGCCGAAGCTATAGGCGGTGCTGGTGCCTGCGAGCACGGCGCTCGTTGTGGTGGTGGGCGGCGTTACATCGGGCGGCTCGCTGTTGGTTAGATTGAAGGTCACCGGGGTTAGACCGGGGATAGCGGCGGTGACTGTATACGAACCCTCTAGTCCGTTCGCGGTGGCGGTTACGGAGGCTGTTCCATCAGAGATCGTTGCGGTGGCCGCGGAGAGTGTGGCGCCCACACCCATGACCGGGTTCACGGTATAGCTGACGATGCCGTCGTTGACCGGTTCAAGCGGATCGTTCGCGGTGATGGTTACGGCGAGCGGATTGACAAAATCGGTGTTGATCGCTGTCGATTGCGGGGTGCTACCGCTGACCGCTGCGAAGGTGAAGCCCTGGCTCTCGAAGGCGCCGATATCGCAGTGGTTGCCTTGCGGACGGGTGATGCCACGCTGGTCGACGCCATTGACGGCTCCGGGGCCAGTGGTGGCGCACGTCGTGTCATCGCCGGCGTCGATGGCCGGGGAGCCGGGGAGGAGGGGGATGGTCTGGGTCGGTCCGCCGTAGGCGCCGAGCGGGCCGAGGAGGGGCGACTGGTTAAGGTTATCGCTGCCGCTGATCAGGCTGACGGTGTCGTCATCGATGAGATTGTGGTCGCCAGAAATCACGCCTTGGAAATCGGTGGCCAGATTACCGCCCGTAGAGTTCGCGATGATGACGTTATTGAGCGTTACCGTCTGAAGGATGTCGTTCGAAATGCCCCCGCCCGCGTTGGCGCTGTTGTTCACGAATGTGCTGCTCGTGACGGTCAGCGTATCTCCGTTGAGGATTGCGCCGCCTGGACTCTCCGCCATGTTGCCGGCGAAGGTGCTGTTGACGACCGTCGCGGTACCGTGGTTGATGATGCCACCGCCACTACTCATGGCGCTGTTGTCGATCAGCGCGCTGCTCTGGATCGTCAGCGTGCCGTCATTGCGAATGCCGCCGCCGTAGCCGGGCGTGGTGTTGTTTTGCAGCGTGACGCCGGTCAGGGTGAGCGTACCCTGATTGGCAATGCCGCCACCGTTGCCGCCGGTACTCGCGCCGTTGCCGTGCTGGATCGTCAGACCACTGATGCTCGCGGACGCGCCGCTGTTGATGACGAAGACGGTCACGGCATTATTGCCGTCGAGAATGACGGCATGGCCGCTGCCGTCGATCGTCAGATTCTGGTTGATCGTAAGGGTTCCGGTCGTCAGCGTGGTGGTGCAGTCTTGGTCGTAGACGATCGTATCGCCGGCGCGGGCTGCGCTGATCTGCGCCCGCAAGGTGCCTGGGCCGCTGTCGGCGCAACTGGTGACGTGCCGTGTTTGCGGGGCGAGTTTCGGGAGGACGAAGGTGACGAAGGTTTGATCTTCGTTCTCGTCGATCCAACCGGCAAACCCGCCGCCGAAATCGGTATTCTGGAATGTGTCGCCGCCGGCGTAGTTATCGCTCTGTCCCAGAACGGGTGCGTGAACGCTCCAGCCGTAGTAATTGAGTTGCGCGCCTTCGGTATCTTCGGATGAAGGAACCGAGCTGGTGGCCACGATCGCGTACATCGTCCCGGCAACGATGGGGACCGGTGTCGAGAATGAGGCATCGACTATCGTTGCCTCGTAGCCGCCCGCCGACACCGGAACATCCGCCGCATGGATCACCGCCCTCGCCAGCGGAGCCCCCGAGGTGACCGGTTTGCCGCCCGAGGTTGGGTAGATACCGACGATGAGGTCGTCGGTGACGCTACCGATCCTGGTCAGGTTCAGACTTACGCGGTCCAATCCGCCGGTTATCCCTGCGGTAAAGGTCTGTGCGATGGAATTGAGCACAAAGATCGCCGATGTACCGGCGACGTTCGTGTTCGTTTGCGATTGATCGAGTTGTTCGGTCGATTGTAGTGTTGGCGTGAAGCTGTACACCGTACTGAGCGGGGCCGAGTTCGTGCTCATTCCCCCGATCGCGTAGATGGTGCCACCGGCATCGGTCGTCGCGGCGAGGAATTCAAGCGGGGCCGGAAGGGAAGGGGCCGTGTACCACTGCGTATCCACCCCCGGAGTGAAGCGGTACACCTTGTCCTGAATATCTCCGTTTAATCCGCCGATGGCGTAGATGGTGCCGTTCGCTGTGGTGGCGGCGAGATTATCGAGCGTGGCTGGCAGCGCGGGAGCAGCCTGCCAGACAGTGTCCACCCCTGGCGTGTAGCGATACACGGTATTCTGGCTGTTCAGTCCGAATCCGCCGATGACGTAGATGGTGCTGCCAACCGAGGTGGCGGCCAATCGTTGGAGAGCGCTCGGGAGTGCAGGAGCCTGATTCCATTGTGTATCAGTTCCCGGCCGAAAGGTGTAGACCTTGTTCTGAAGACTGCTCTGCCGGTTGGATCCACCGATGGCGTAGATGGTACCGTCGCTGCCGGCAGCAGCAGCCAGGTCCGTCAGCGAGAGAGGCAGCGAAGGGGCCGACTGCCACTGGGTGTCCACTCCCGGCCTGAAGCTGTAGACGGTGCTCTGAGGTTCGCCGAGACTGTCCTCACCCCCGATGGCGTAGATGGTGCCGTCCGCACTGACCGCGGCAGCCAGTGAGTCGCGAGCGGAAGGGAGCGAAGGGGCTGTCTGCCAGTTGGTATCCACTCCCGGCTTATAGCTGTACACGGTGCTCTGCGGTCCGAAGCTCCCATCTAATCCGCCGATGGCGTAGATAGTACCGTCGGCGCCGGTCGTGGCGGCAAGGGCCTCCCGAGCGGCGGGTAGCGCAGGGGCCGTCCGCCACGCCTCTGCGGCCTGGACGCTCTGGATCGGAGGCAATGCCCCAGCGATCGATGCCAGCAGCAACAGCAGCACTGTACCAGCGATCCGAACCCAGTGTCGTGCTGGCCATGTCATCGTCGTCATTACCATTACCTTCCCTGCTTGCCGCGTCTACGCGCTTGTTTATGGACGCATCGCGTCCATTTCGATTTATGATGGATGGTTGAATGCGTTCAGATCCGGAGCGAGTTGCGTCAACGCGGCGCTCTCCTGTGCCGTTCGTCCACGTCCGCGCAGCGTCGATGACGCGTTCGTCCGAGTCGACGCTTTGCGCTGCCGAGTTCGAGCAGTGAGCGCATGGTTTCTCCTCCTTCAAGGCTGGCTACTGAGGGGGAGTCTGCTGCCTCACCCGCCGGGCGGCTACCAACAACGCACCAACAATCCACCAACAACATTGGAATGCGACACGGGTATACTCTGCGTACTATCGGTCACGTGAGATGGATGTCATCAATGGAACGGCAGGGGTGCCAGTCCTTCGGTCGGTTGCTCCGAAGGTATAGAGAAGCGGCCGGGCTCTCGCAGAGCGAATTGGCCGAACGGGCCGGCGTTACGGCGAACGCGATTGGCATGCTCGAGCGCGGTGAGCGGCGGCGACCTCAGCCGTATACCGTGCGCCAGATCACGCAAGCGTTGAATCTCACGGCAGCCGAGGGTGCTCGCTTGCAGGCATCCCTCGCGGCCGCTACCCCCAGTCAGCCTTCATCCGACCTCGGATTTGACCATCTTCAGGGATCAGTCGCACTGCTCGATACGATGCATGCGCTACCCGCGCCGGTGACGCGCTTCATCGGGCGGCAACGCGAAATCTCCGAGATCCGCCGTCTGCTTGCGAATCGCCGCCTGGTAACGCTGACAGGAGTGGGGGGCGTCGGAAAGACGCGACTTGCGATCGAAGTTGCTCGCAAGAGCCGCGCTGCATTTCCCGGCGGTACGCGCTTTGTCAATCTCGCGCCGATCAGCGATCCGGCGCTGGCCATCGTGGCGATCGAACATGGCTTAGGTGCCGAGCACGTGCCGGGAGCATCGTCACTGCAACGATTGGTGCAGCAGGTTGGCGATCAACCGGTGCTGCTGGTGTTGGACAATCTGGAGCAGGTCGTCGAAGCCGCACCCGTCATCGGCAATTTACTCGTGAGCCTGCCTAATCTCCGTGTC
>CALAGB010000156.1 GCA_937891245.1 uncultured Thermomicrobiales bacterium
CGGCGCGCAAATAGTCGCCGTACGAGAAGCCGCCCGGGATGAGGATGCAGTCAAAGCCATCGAGGTTTGTGTCCTGATACCAGACCGCCTCGACCGGCTCGTTCAGCCCGAGCTCGATCGCCTTGAGCGCGTCGTGGTCGCCATTGCTGCCGGGAAACGTAATGACACCGAATCGCATCGCGACCCTACTCTCCTTCTTCGCCCGTTTGCTCAACCAGATTAAAGCGATATTGTTCGATGACCGGATTGGCAAGGAGCTTGTCGCACATCTCGGTGACCCGCTGCTCGGCACCGGATTCTTCGTCGGCCTCGAGCCAGACCTGAATGTACTTACCGGCGCGCACGGCCCCGACCTCGTCATAGCCGAGCATATGCAAGCCGTCGCGCACCGCGAGACCCTGCGGATCGTTGACGACCGGCTTGAGTGTTACATAGACATCGGCGCGCCAGCGGCGCTGACCGTTCGCGGACTGACTCTGCAACGAATCCTCCTGGCTCATCCTGCTCATGCCAACGGAAAGAGCGGATGTCCGCTCAACCGCTCGTAAGCGCTGATGTATTTCTGCGATGTCGCTTCAGCAATATCGTCCGGCAACGGCGGTGCCGGTGGCTCGCGATCCCAGCCGGACGACGTCAACCAATCGCGCACAAACTGCTTATCAAACGACGGCTGTGCTCGGCCCGGCGCATACAGCTCGGCATCCCAGAAACGCGAACTGTCCGGCGTCAACGCCTCATCAATCAGCGTCAGCTCACCGTTGATGAATCCGAATTCGAATTTCGTATCGGCAATGATGATTCCCTGTCCGGCGGCGTACTCTTCGGCTGCCCGGTAGACTTTCAATGTTATGTCGCGCAGCCGCCCAGCCAATTCTTCACCGACTTCGCTGACGACATGCTCGAACGGCACGTTGATGTCGTGACCCGACGACGACTTGGTGGCGGGCGTAAAGATCGGCTCCGGCAATTTCGCGCTCTCGGTCAATCCAGCCGGCAATCTGATTCCAACAACGGTTCCGCTTTGTTGATATTCCGCCCAGGCTGAGCCGGACAGATAGCCTCGCGCGACACACTCGATGTCGATTCGCTCGGCCTTCCGTACGATCATCGACCGGCCCTCCAGCGCGGCACGCATCGCTTGGGCCGATTCGGGCAGGCTCGACAGATCCGTCGTTAGCATATGATTCGGAATGATGTCGCCGGTGCGCTCGAACCAGAATTTCGAAAGCTGCGTGAGGACGATCCCCTTATTCGGGATACCGGTCGGCAAGATGGAGTCGTAGGCCGAGATGCGATCGCTGGCCACCATCAACAGTCGATCGTCGAGATCAAACGTCTCGCGCACCTTTCCCTGACTGAAACGTCGCAACCCCGGAATTTCAGGCAGATCGACCAGAACGCTCATTCGCCCCCCTAATCCGCCGTGACCGTCGCCGGCGTCAATCCGAGCCGCTCGAACGTCGCATCGATATGTTTCAGATGGGGCGCCAGATCGAAGATGTCCGCCAGTTGCTCGTTCGAGACACGGGCCTGCACCTCGTCGTTCGCACGGAGGAGTTCGCGCAAATGCACGCCCGTATCCCACGCCTCGTGCGCCGAGTGCTGGATGATGCGATACGCTTGCTGCCGATCCATCCCCGACTCAACCAGCGCCAGCATCGCTCGCTGCGAGAAGATAGCCCCATGCGTGGATTCGAGATTCGCCATCATCCGCTGCGGATAGACGGTCCAGCCACTGACGATCTCGGTCATTAGATCGAGCATATAGTCAAGCAGGATGAAGGCGTCCGGAAACGTCACCCGCTCGGCCGAACTGTTGCTGATGTCGCGCTCGTGCCAGAGAACAACGTTCTCCAGCGCGGTGACCGCGAAGCCCCGCACCAGGCGCGCCAATCCGCTGATCCGTTCGCTTTCGTGCGGATTGCGTTTGTGGGGCATTGCCGACGATCCCTGATTCCCTGGATCGAACGGCTCCTCCAGTTCGCGCACTTCAGTGCGCTGCAAGTGCCGGATCTCGGTCGCGAACTTATCCAGCGACGAAGCGAGAAGCGCCAGCGCATTGATAACCTGAGCATGACGGTCGCGCTGTATGATCTGAGTCGAGACGGGCGCCGCCCGCAGTCCCAACTGTTGGCAAACATCTTCTTCAAGATCGGGCGGCACATTGGCGTGCGTCCCAACCGCGCCTGAGATCTTGCCGACGCGAATATTCTCACGCGCTTCTTCCAGCCGCAGCCGGTGTCGGCGTAGTTCGTCGTACCAGACGGCAAGTTTGAAACCGAAGGTAATTGGTTCGGCGTGGACGCCGTGAGTTCGGCCGATCATCACCGTTCCACGATGCTTGACCGCCTCACGTCCGACCGCCTCGATCAGCGCATCGACATCGTGCAGCAGGAGGTCGATCCCCTCGACGATTTGCAAGGCCATCGCGGTATCGATGACATCGGAACTCGTCAGGCCAAGATGGATGAAGCGCGACGCCTCACCGACCGTTTCACCGGTCGCGCGCAAGAAGGCGATCACATCGTGGTCGGTTTCCTTCTCGATCTCTTTCATCCGGTCCAGATCGCAACTCGCGCTACGGATGGCCGCGATCGCATCGGGCGGCACGACGCCACGCGTCGCCCACGCTTCGGATACCGCGATTTCGACGTGCAACCACTGGTCGATCTTGTTGCGTTCGCTCCAGACGCGGCCCATCTGTTCACGGGTATAACGATCAATCATGCGCTGACTCCTTGGCCTGGGCACACAAAATCGACGCCCGGCGACGCGAATACGGCGGCGTTAATACGTATCAAAGTTGTCATTCGGCATTGGAAAGTTTGAAGGGTGAGCGCGTATACGGTGATGCGCGGCAAGCGCCGCCCGGTTTTGAAATGTTCGAACAGCCGAATTGGTGCTTCCATCATTCCAATCGTGCTGGCTCGAAAGACAACGCCCTGATTATACATGTGGGCGCTGGATTTACGAGCGACTTCCCGCCATTCCGAGCAAGCGTCAACGCGCGTGTTTACCTCCCAGGCGCGACCGTCTTGCACCTGCCCATTGCTGTCCGGCCAGAGAACGCGAGATTGATCAAACCAATCCTCACCGTGATCCATTTGGTCACTGGATGGTTCTGGTGTTTCCTCAAACCGCAATGGCTCTTACAAACTTCTACCGCAGAGCTGGCTTCGAACAAACGCACAAGGGCCGGTCTGAGGTACTATACGCTCCGGTACTTTTGGCGCTTGAACTGCCAGTACCGCACGGCTATAGTGGATGACAGAAGTCGGGGAAGCCGGCTTCAGCGGGTACTGGGAACGTTCCGTTTTTCGTAGCGCCTGGACTTGTCGTGGAGGCGACAAGTTGACGCGGTGGAGACCGAGCGAACCATTCGGCGGGTGGTCTCCCGGCCGGCACGGTCGATACGGTTGCGCCAAAACCGCTGAGCGATCAGCGAAACAGCGCACAACCGGTGTGTACTTCCCTCCCAGGGCAATACCCGCGAAAACTGATTCAATTTGTGACTTCGGGCGCTCGACAACGCGGTTGTCACGGTCGTTTTATTGGGCTATGCCGCGACCGGTGACTCCGGCGCCCGGCAGCAATGGGAAGGGCTCACTCTATGTGCGGAATCTTCGGCTATGTCGGCGTCAATCAGGCCGGCGGCGACATTATCCTCGACGCGCTCCGTAAGCTCGAGTACCGCGGCTACGACTCCTGGGGCGTCGCCGTCGGCGCCAATGGACATATCGACATTGCCAAGCGGGCCGGTCGCATCGGTGACGCGGTCGCCGAACTCCCCGACGCCCCTATCGGCTTCGGCCACACACGCTGGGCAACCCATGGCGGCGTCACCGATGCGAATGCACACCCGCACCTCGACTGCACCGGCCGCTTCGCCGTCATCCACAACGGCATCATCGAGAACTTCCGCGGCATCAAGGATCGGCTGCTTGCCGGCGGTCATCAGTTCCACAGCGAGACCGACAGCGAAGTTATCGCCCACCTGATCGAAGATGCGATGGCCGACGATCCCGGTCGCGATCTCATTTCCGCCGTCCGCGAAGTCTTCGCTCAGCTGCGTGGGCTCAACGCCATCATCGTACTCGACAATCGCACGCATCAACTAACCGCCGTCAAGAACGTGTCGCCGCTCGTGCTGGGTCAGGGAGCACAGGGGCTGTACCTCGCCTCCGATGCGCTGGCGTTGGTCGGTCACGCCGATCGCGTTCATTATCTCGAAGACGGGCAGATGGCAAATCTGTCGTCCGATGGCGTGACGCTCTGGTCGGCCGCGACCGGTGCTTCTCAAGCGCCCGACTTCCAGCCGCTTACGTTGACCGCCAACGACATGTCGCTCGGCATCTATCCGCACTTCATGATCAAGGAGATCCACGAACAGCCCGAAGTGCTGCGCAAGATCGGTCGCGACTACAGCGATCCGATCAAGGAATTGGCGGCGCTGATTCGCGAATCGTACGGCTCGTTCCTGGTCGGCAGCGGTACCGCCAGCTATGCGGCGCTCTCCGGTTCCTACCTCTTCTCACGCATCGCCCGGCGACACGTCAACTTCACCGTTGGTTCGGAGTTTAAGTACCAGGAGCACTTCATCACCGACCGGAGCCTGGTGATCGCGCTGTCGCAAAGCGGCGAGACGGCAGATGTCATCGAATCGGTCATGGCTGCCAAACAGCGTGGCGCGAAAATTGCAGCTTTGGTGAATGTAAAGGGCTCGACCCTCGATCGACTCGCCGATTTCAGCATCCCGCTCGGCGCCGGTCCAGAGCAGTGTGTCCTCTCGACCAAGGCGTATACCGCGAAACTGGCGATTCTACTCATGGCGGCACACGAATTGAACGGTAGTCTGCATGTCGCGCGGGAACTCCTCTGGCAAGCGATCGACGGTATTGAACAAGCCATCGCTCCCGACTCCGCCAATCACATACGCGCCATCGCAGCCCGCATCGTGCAACAGGAGCACGCCTTCGTCATCGGTCGTGGGCTGTCGTATCCAAGCGCGCTCGAAGCGGCGCTTAAGATCAAAGAAGTGAGCTACATGCATGCGGAAGGCTTTGCTGGTGGTGAGTTGAAGCATGGAGTGATCGCGCTCGTCGAACACGGAACTCCGGCGATCGTCTTCTCTCCGAACGACGAAACCCGTGACGATATTCTGTCCGGCGCCATCGAGATGCGCAGTCGTGGTGCGTTCACCATTGGCGTGTCACCGGTGAACGACCTGACTTTCGACGAGTTCATCCCGGTCGCGGATGTCGGCGACGCATCACCGATCATCAACGTGATACCGGCACAACTTCTCGGCTACGAATTGGCGCTTCTCCGTGGTCTGGATCCGGACAAGCCACGGAATCTCGCGAAGAGCGTGACGGTTAAGTAACGGTGGCAGGTCTCGTCGACACCCACTGCCACATCGACCTCGATCTGTTTGATGATGATCGAGACGCCGTGATTGATCACGCTCGGGCAATGGGTGTCGACCAGATGATCGTGATCGGCTTCACGCCGGAACGCTGGCAAACCGGAGCAGCGCTCGCGGCGCGATTCACTGGAATACATCTGGCGGTTGGGCTCCATCCAACTGAAGCGGAAGCGTACGACGATACGTTGGAACAGGCATTACGACAGACGGCAACGCAAACAAGCGCCGTCGCCATCGGTGAAACTGGACTCGACTATCACTGGAAAGCA
>CALAGB010000157.1 GCA_937891245.1 uncultured Thermomicrobiales bacterium
TCAGCGAAGGACGTATCCGCGACGCGTTGGAACCGGTCTGGCCGCGTCCGCAGCGCAACGCTGACGTGCTGCTCCACGGTGACTACTGGCCGGGGAACATACTATGGAAGAACGGCACGCTCGCGGCGGTCATCGACTGGGAGGATGCGGCGCGTGGCGATCCGCTCGGCGACCTCGCCAACGCCCGCCTGGAACTGCTCTTCTTCTTCGGCCCCGACGTGTTGAATGGGTTTACCGACCGCTATCTCTCCCAGGCGCCGATCGACCCCACCGATCTCCCCTATTGGGATCTCGCCGTCGCCCTCCGCCCGATCGCGCCCTTCGCCACCATGTTCCCTGACGAGCCAACAGCCTCGACCATGCGGACGAGGCATCGATGGTTCGTCGAGCAGGCGCTGGCGAAGGTCACCCGAAGTTGAAAACGTCTATCTCAGTCCATCGTACGGGACTTCGTCTACGGAGCCCGGGACCGAGGTCCCGGGGGGCGACGGTCGATCTCAAGGCCGGATATGCATGTCGCCTTGAAGCGCATCGCCCGCGTCGTGGCCCCGCGCTGGCGGAGAAGAAAGTTCTCTTCGAGCGGTAGTGAAGAATTGCTTGCCAGCTTATGCCCCTTCCCAGAGGTCGATGACGACAACAGCAGTAGCGGTGAACTCCTTCGTAGGAGCGCTCCCGACGGCTCATGCTCGCGTTTCTGGTAGAACACAACGCGGAGCACCGCTGCATTCCTGAAGACCGAAATTGGACGAGACAGGCGAACGACGCAGGATGAAGGGGCAATTATGAAAATCAACTACCTGTTCGCGGGCGTTCCGGTGGCGGATTACGCCGCGGCACGCGTGTGGTACGCACGCTTCTTCGGCCGAGAACCCGATTACATCGTGACGGAGAACGAGTCGATGTGGCAGATCGCCGGCGTCGGCTCGATCTATCTGGTCGGAGATACTGCACGCGCCGGCCGAGCGCTCGTGACGCTCGCCGTCGACGATCTCGAAGAGCTTGTCATCCGGTTCACGGAGCTGGGACTGGCGATGCAACTGGTTGATATCTCACCAGACTCGCCGAAGCGCATGGTGATTACCGATCCCGAAGGGAATCAATTTACCCTGTTCGAGAATTCCGATGGCGACTGATCGCTGCGAACGTCGAACCGTGCTCGACGGTTGATGAAGGTGGTTCGCGTCGACTGACAGCGCGTCGCTTGCCCACCGCCCGACCATCAATGGATCGGCCTCAGGCTGATTGCCCCGTGAACGGGGCGCGGGTACGGTTCGGCGCGAACGTATCCGGGTTCGATCCGTGTTTGCCAGGAGCATGATTCGTCCTGGAGCCTCCTATCGGAGGCGGTCGGACTGAGCCCGGCCCGTTGACGGCCTGGCGGTAGTGGGTCGAAGCCACGCGGATCGACGCGCACCAACGCTCGGATACGATGGTTCATCGAATGACCGATCAATCCTTCGAAAGTCCCATAAACCGCCCGGCGAGTCATCCTTCCTGCATACCATGCGTGTTTCAAACAGAGGCGCTTCGTTGACTTCTCGTCATTCTGTAATTATCGTATTCTTATCCAGCGTTCGCACGGCTGGCTTGCGAACACGGTCGCTGCGAAACGGGCTTTTGATTCACGGCGAGGCTAAAGGTCGGAGAGGAGCATTCGCATGGATGCTATAGAACTTACCTTCCCGCAACGTCTGCGACTCGCCTTCCGCTTGATCTTGTCTGGGGTGTGGGGGAAACCACCGCAGGTGACCGAAACGCGTTTCTCCGCCCCGGAGAGTTGGAAGCGGCTGCCGAAACCGACCGGCCCAATCGCCGATCTTGGCGAGCCGCGACGGGTCATCCCGATCGTGCGCTCGGAGAGCGCGGCGGGCATGACCGTAACGCTGATCTCACTTGAGATCTACGACGGCGGCTTCCTCGTCCACGGACAGTTCCCTGCCAAGTACGGCGAGCGGAGCCTGGAGAACATCTGGATGGCGCACCCCACGTTCGTGGTTACTGATGACGTGGGCACGGAGTATCGTTGGTGCGGATCAGGTGGCAATGATACGCGTTTCATGCCCTCATTCACTCCGGCACCGAACCCGGCGGCCCACGAGCTTCGCGTTACCGTGACACATATCCAATGGATCTTCCATCGAGAACAGCGCCACGAATTGGACGAAGGTCCGTGGGAGTTTGAGATTCCACTTGGCTAACCGGTTTTACCAGCCGAAGCTGTCGAACCAGACGCCGTGGTGGTAGTTTTCGAGCGCCTGGCGGACGTAGGGGATGACATTGGGCGGGAGTCGATCGAGCGGATACCAGGCGAGCTCGCTGCACTTGTGCGGTTCCCGATTGCAGATTTCACCCTGCCAGCTACGCGCGGTCAGAAAGAAGTCGATGTACTCCTCGTACGGGTCGTGCTGGTGCATGACGCCGACGACCGCGATGTCGTCCGGTGCGATCTCGATGCCCGCCTCCTCGCGCGCTTCGCGGATCATTGCTGAAGTCAGCGGTTCGCCGCCGTCGATATGTCCGGCGATGACGCTGTAGTTGCCGTCTTCATACCCGGTATTGGCGCGTCGCAGCAGCAACACCGCGCCATCCTGAATCAGGAAGAGATGCACAGCAACCGGCAGTTGCACATGCCTCGGCTTCGCCGCTCGACGTTCGCACTCGTTCATTGGGCTCCTTCGTCAATCATGCGACCTCAGTTCTGCCGGGAGAATTATCTCTCGCAGAGGCGCGGAGGGCGCAGCGTTTTTCTGTTCGTGTCTCGGCGAGAGGAATCCGTTAACGAAATACGATATTCTGCGCATGCGCCAAGTAGGGTTGACAGGGTACGATCTGGCACGCGCTTGTTCATCGCGTCGAATGAGCGTGTTCCGTCGTGTCGATTCGGCGAGAATAGGATGAACCGTGGCGACCGAGACGGCGTTGCCCGAATCTGAGATCAACGAACCGGGTTCCACCGCGCCGCGAAAACGTTTTGCCGCGCTCTATTCGCGGAACTTCCGCATTCTCTGGGCCGGACTGATCTTTTCCAACGTCGGCGGTCAGGTGCAGATGATCGCGGAGTCGTGGCTCATCCTGCAGATCACCAACTCGCCGCTTGCCCTCGGCATCATGAGTCTCTGTTTCGGTGTGCCGATGATCGTGCTGCCGATGCTCGGCGGCGCCGTCGCCGACCGCTTCGATCGCGTGACGGTGCTCAAATTTACCCAGTCCGAAGAGGTGATCGTGCCGCTGATTCTGGCCGGTATCATCGCCAGTGGTCACCTGCACGTCTGGATGCTCTATGTCGGCGCGGTGCTCGGCGGTTCGATGCTCGCCTTCGATAATCCGGCGCGGTCCGCGCTGCTGCCGGGGCTGGTGCCGCCGGAAGATTTGATGAACGCCATGGCGCTGATGTCGGCCGTCTGGACCGGCGCGCTGCTGATCGGCCCGGCGCTCGGTGGGGTGTTGCTCGGCACGCTCGGCGCCGCCTGGCTTTTCGCCATCAACGGCCTGACGACGATCGGTGCGTTGGTCGCCATCTATTCGCTGCGTGATGTGCGCAATCGCAAGGAGAGCGGCAAAGAAGCAGCCTTGCAGCGGCTCATCGGCGGGGTGCGCTACGCCATGGCCAATCGAGGAGTCTTCGCGCTCCTCGGACTGACGCTGGCGACCGGATTGCTCGGCCGCTCCTATTCGACGCTGCTGCCGGTCTTTGCCCGCGATCTCTGGCATACCGGTCCGCGCGGGTACGGTTTGCTGCTCATGGCACCGGGGGCGGGCGCGCTCATCGGCGCCTTCGGGGTGGCCGCGCTCGGCGATATCAAAGCGAAGGGCCGCTTCGTTATCATCGCCAACGCCATCTACTGCGGGACGCTGCTCCTCTTCTCGCTGCTGCCACCCTTCGCGGCCGGCATGGGGCTGCTCGTCATCGCCGGACTCGCCAGCACCGCCTTCGGTGCGGCGATCGGCACGATGCTCCAGTTCGCCACACCGGGACCGCTGCGTGGGCGCGTCATGAGCCTCTATACCATCGCCGTCATCGGCGGCCCCTCGCTCGGCGGCCTGCTCGGCGGCGCGCTCGCCCAGGTTACCAACGCCCAGCTGACCGTCGCGCTCGGCGTCGTCCTGCTGGCGGTGGCCACCCTGGCCCTCGCCCGCCCGGTCGCCAAGCCGCTGCCGGAGGCGATTTAGCGAATCAGGTCGTGGTGGATGCTTGATGAGGGCTTGGATAAATAGGGTCCGTTGGATGGACCGACCTCAATCGAGCGTTGGCATGCGCCGATATGATCGTCTTTGTCCGAATACCGCCCTGGGATAAATGCCAGGGCTCCATAGACGAAGTTCGCTAAAGGGACTGAGTGTGCGTACGTCCGCGGCCAGTTCGGTTGCCTTCCACCATCAAGCCCAACGCACGTACCGGTCCGCTCAACCCCTTCAGCGGGTTTCGTCTCGGGAGCCCTGGCATTTATCCCAGGGCGGGCGCCGGGCGCCATCATCCTCGCCGGAACAGGCGCACGGTCGATTTGGAGCGGTAACCCACTGGCCAGGGCGGATGTTGGGCACGCGATTCTCAACGTCGCGCACTGTCGCTGGGCCGGGCGGCAACAGTGGTGTCGCCCGGCCCTTGGCGTTCAGCCTATTCCGGTGGCTCTTCGTTTTCCGCCAGGTCGCGCAGGCGGTCGAGGGCGTCGGACCAGTACGGCTCGTATTTCGCCAGCCAGGGGGCCAGCGCCCCGGCGAGCGCATCGGCATCGATGCGATAGAGCCGCTGGCGTCCCTGTTGTGTGGCGCTGACGAGTCCGGCTGCTCGGAGCATCATCAAGTGCTTGGAGATGCCCGAGGCGACCAGGTCCGGGAACTCGGCGGCCAGGTCGTTCACCGCCAGCGTGCCGCGCTCGGCGAGCAGATCGAGGATGCGGCGGCGCGTTGGATCGGCCAGCGCTCGGAAGAGATCGTCGCTGGTGCTAGACACTGACCGTCGCCACCAGTTCGGCAAGCCGTTCCAGCAGGCGATGCCGGTCGGCGCCGCGCTCGTAGGCCTGCACGGTGTCGGGCCAGCCTGGCTTGCCGATGCCGGCCAAGCCGTCGTGCGCGAGCGTGACGAGGGTGCCGGCCGCGGTCGGCGCCAGCGTAAAGAGGAGCCGCGCCGGATAGACCCAGTCGCCACCCTCTTCCAGCCAGGAAAGAATCAGACTGCCCTCAGGAACCAGTTCCAGAACTCTGCCGCTGACCCACACATCCCCCTCCTGATCGTGCAGGCGGTATTCGCCGCCGACCTGCAGGTCGATCTCGAGGTTCGGATTGATCCAGCGGCGCAAGGCCTCGGGCGTCGCCAGCCAGCGCCAGACGGCACTGGGAGGAGCCTTGATCTCAAGCGAGCGAACGACTGCGGGCATGGAACGCACCTCCTATACATTACCCAACGGTAAGATAACTTTATTGCCTTACTCTACGGTAAGGTATTGGCAATGTCAAGGGTTCGAATCTGTCGTGATGCGGGTCGACATCGGCCCGTTGTCGAATTGCTCGACGTCTGTTCGACTACCAGGCAAGCGGAGTGAAGTCGATCCTCGGATTCGCATGATGGAGTGTGAACATGGACATGGACATGAACGAACGGGCGCCGCAGACCGGGTACGCCGACGTCAACGGTCTGAAGATGTATTACGAGATTCACGGTAAAGGTGGCGAGGTGCCGCTTGTACTGC